>JBOGIE010000068.1:0-11126 GCA_050742435.1 Acidimicrobiales bacterium
CGAGCGGCCGGGCGCCGTCGGAGCGGGCCCACGCCTCCAGGTAGGGCCCCAGGGCGTCGTCGGCCCGGTCCTCTCCGACCAGGCCCACGCGGGCGTCGCGGGGCACGTAGGCGATGGCGGCCAGCAGGGCCTCGGGCGGCGTCATGCCCGACAGGGCCAGGAACCGGCGCACGCTCTTGCCCCGCCCCCGGGCCAGCCCGGGTGGCAGCCGCTCGGCCCCTCGCTCCGCCAGCCGGCGGGCGGGCGCGGGGAGGCGGTCGTAGTGGCGCACGGCCTGCACGGCGGCGAAGCGCTCGTAGCCGGCGAAGACCTCGTCGCCCCCGTCCCCGCACAGGGCGACGGTGACATGGCGGCGGGTGAGCTCGGACAGCAGGTAGGTGGGCACTGCGCTGGAGTCGCCGAACGGCTGGTCGTGGTGGTCGACGAGGCGCTCCACGAGGTCGACGGCGTCGGGTCGGACCACGAACTCGACGTGCTCGGTGGAGAAGCGCTCGGCCACCATGCGGGCGTACTCGCGCTCGTCGAAGCCGGCGTCGTCCTCGAAGCCGATGGTGAAGGTCCGCATCGGCCGGTCGCTCAGGCCAGCCATGATCCCCACCACCGCGCTGGAGTCGGTGCCACCGCTCAGGAAGGCACCCAGGGGGACGTCGGCCACCAGCCGCCGCCCGACCGCCGCGGTCAGCAGCCGGCGCACCTCCCGGGACGCGTCCTCCATCGACAGGTCGAGGGGCTCGACGCCGTCCAGCCCGGGCACCCCGAGCTCCCAGTACCGCTCGATACGGTGGGAGCCGTCGCCCTCGACGACCAGCACGCAGCCCGGCGGCACGCTGCGGATCCCCTCGAAGAAGGTCTCCGGCGTGGGGGCGTAGCCGAAGGCCAGGTAGGTGGGGATGATGCCGGCGTTGAGCCGGCGGGGCACCAGGGGGTGGACCAGAAGGGCCTTGATCTCGCTGCCGAAGACCACCGTGCCGGCACCGGACCAGTAGTAGAGCGGCTTCTTTCCCAGCCGGTCCCGGCCCAGGACCAGGCGCTCGGCGCCGCTGTCCCACACCGCGAAGGCGAACATGCCCTGGAGCCGGGAGGCCAGCGCCGCCGGCTCCAGGTGCTCGGCCAGGTGGGCGATGACCTCGGTGTCGCCCGTGGTCTTGAACTGATGGCCGGCCACGGCCAGCTCGTCGCGCAGCGCGGCGAAGTTGTAGATCTCGCCGTTGAGGGCCACGCCGATGGCGCCGGCCTCGTCGGAGATGGGGGGGTCGCCGGTGAGGAGGTCGATGACGGCCAGGCGGGTCTGGCCCACCACGCCCCGGCCCCGGGCGAAGGACCCCGACGAGTCCGGGCCGCGGTGGCGGAGGTGGCGGAGCTGGAGGTCGACGGTGTCCAGGGCCAGGTCGGGCCGCGTCGAGACGAAGCCCGCGATCCCGCACACGTCAGCCCACTCGCGTGATCGCGTCCCGCAGCGCCTCGGCCACCTGCTCCACCTGCGCGTCGGTCATCTGGGGGAACAACGGCAGGGCCAGCGACTGGCGGGCGAGGACGGCCGAGCACGGGAGGTCGCCCTCCTTGTACCCGTAGGCCCGCCCGAAGAAGGGCTGGGCGTGCAGGGCGTAGGTGCCGATCGTGCTCTCGACCCCGGAGGCCCGCAGCCGGGCCACCACCGCATCCCGGTCGATCCCCTCGTCGAGGGTGGCCACGTAGGCCTGGAAGACGTGGCCCGCCCACTCCGGCTCCACCGGAGGGTTGACGCCCGGGACGGCCGCCAGCCGCTCGGTCAGCATCCCGGCCCGCGCCCGGCGGCGGGCCAGCATCTCGGGCAGCCGGGCCATCTGCGCGGTGCCCAGGGCGGCGTGGACGTCGCTCAGCCGGTAGTTGAACCCGGCCTCCTCGAAGGTGAAGCGGCCGCCCCTCCGCACGCCGCCGTGGCTGCGGTAGAGCCGCAGGCGCTCGGCCAGCTCAGGGTCGTCGGTGACGACCATGCCGCCCTCGCCGGTGGTGACCACCTTGCGGGGATGGAAGCTGAAGCAGCCCACGTCGCCGAAACTGCCGCACGGGCGGCCCCGGTAGGTGGAACCGAGCGCGCAGGCCGCGTCCTCGATCACGGCCAGGCCGTGCTGGCGGGCGAAGTCCAGGCACGGGTCGAGGCCGGCGGACAGGCCGAACAGGTGGACGGGCATGATCGCCCGGGTGCGGTCGGTGAGGTGCTCGGCCAGGGCCAGCGGGTCCACGTTGTACGTGTCCGGCTGCACGTCGACCAGCACCGGGACGGCACCCTGCTGGACCACCACGTTGGCCGTGGCCGGGAAGGTGAAGTCCGGGACCAGCACCTCGTCGCCCGGCCCGATCCCCAGGGCGACGAGGGCCAGGTGCATGGCCGTGGTGCACGAGCTGGTGGCGACGGCGTGGTGGCTGCCCACGGCGGCGGCGACCAAGACCTCGAACTCCTCCACCTTCGGGCCCTGGCTCAGGTAGCCCGAGGCCAGCACGGCCCGGACCTCGGCCAGCTCCTCCTCGCCTGTCCACGGGGAGGCAAGCGGCACCACCTCGTCAGCGGGCACGGACCGCCCCCAGCAGCTCGCGGTACCAGCGGACGGTCTCGGCCAGGCCGTCGTCGAGCGCCCAGCGGGGGCGGAACCCGGTCAGCTCCTGGCCGAGGGCGATCCCGCCGCAGTGGCGGCGCACGTCGCCCGGCCGGGGCTCGGTGTGGACGACCGGCACCTCGCCGTCGACGCCCAGGGCGGCCAGGAGCCGGGCCACCATCTCGTTGACCGAGACCTCCCGGCCGCTGGCCACGTTCACCACCCGGCCCCGGGTGGCCGGCGTCCGGTACACGGCCAGGGCGAACTCGGCCACGTCGGCCACGTAGGTGAAGTCCCGGGTCTGGAGGCCGTCGCCGTGGATGTGGACCTCGTCGCCGGCCAGCGCCCGCCGGACGACGGTGGGGATGACCCCGGCGTAGGCCTCCTCGTTCTGGCGGGGGCCGTAGGCGTTGAACGGCCGGACGGTGGCCACGTCGACCCCGAACGTGGCCTGGTAGGACGCCACGACGTGGTCGCCCCCCGCCTTGCTGGCCGCGTACGGGGTGAGGGGCAGGAGGGGGTGGCCCTCGTCCATGGGGGTGTACTGGGCGGTGCCGTAGACCTCGGACGAGGAGAAGTGCACCAGCGTCCGGTACAGCCCCTCGCGCAGCAGCTCGCACATGGTGCTGGTCATGGCCAGGTTCACGTCGACCGTCCAGCGGGGCCGCTCCAGGGAGGTGGGCAGGGGGATCACGGCCAGGTCGAAGACCACCTCGGTCCCCTCGGCTGTCACGATCTCGCGCATGGCGTCGTAGTCGGAGACGTCGGCCTGGTGGAACGTGAGCCCGGGCAAGGCGTCCCGGGCCGCGGCCAGGTTCTCCTCCTTGCCCAGGAAGAGGTTGTCCACCACGACCAGGTGGGCCGGGCCCTCGGCGGCCAGCCGGTCGACGAGGTGGCTGCCGATGAACCCGGCGCCCCCGGTGACCAGCACGCTCTTGCCGGCCAGGCTCAGTGCCCCGGACCCGGTCACGCCGTCACCGTGATGCGGTTGGGGGCCACGGGCACGTGGCGGCGGCCGGACTCCATCAGGGTCATGCTCAGGTCGATGGCCACCAGCCCGTCCAGGCCGGTCACGGCCGGCTCGAGGTCGTCGGTGACCGCCTGCACGAACGACTCGAGCTGGGCCCGGAGCGGCTCTTTCTTGTCCAGCCGCACGCGCACCATGTCGCCCTCCCATGCGCCGCGGAAGACGGTGAGCGACTCGAACGTGGCCCCGCCCGGGCCGTTCTTGTACCAGTAGACGTCCTGGGTGAGGTAGTCGGCGACGTACATCCCGCCCTCTCCCAGCACGGTGAGGGTGCGGACCTTGGCCGGGGTCAGCCAGTTGACGTCGAGCAGGCCGATGACCCCGTCGGAGAAGCGGACCAGGGCCGAGACCAGGTCCTCGCAGGTGGCGTGGGCCTTCTGCTCGGTCTCGGCGTAGACCCGCTCCACCTCGGAGCCGAGGAGGTGGTGCATGACGTCGATGTCGTGGGTGGCCAGGTCGAGGATGACCCCGACGTCGGCGATCCGCCCCGGGAAGGGGCTGAGGCGGCGGGCGTGGATCTGGAAGACCCGGCCCAGCTCGGCGTCGCCCAGGCGGCGCTTGATCTCGGCCACGGCCGGGTTGAAGCGCTCGATGTGGCCCACGGCCAGCTTCACCCCGTTGGCCGCGGCCGCCTCCACGATGAGCCGGCCCTCCTGCACCGAGGGGGCGAGGGGCTTCTCCACCAGCACGTGCACGCCCCGGCTCATGGCCTCGCAGGCCACGGCCACGTGGGCCCGCGTGGGCACGGCCACCGACACCAGATCCGGGCGCTGCTCGTCGAGCAGGCGGCGGACGTCGGCGTAGGCCGGGCAGCCGTAGCGGCGGGCGACCTTGGCCGCGGTGCGCTCCTCGGGGTCGGCCACGCCCACCAGCCGGACGTGGTCCATCTCGGCGTACACCCGGGCGTGGCTGGACCCCATCGACCCGGTGCCGAGGACGGCCACCTTCACGTCCCCGGGCTCGGTCACGACCGGCCCCCGGCCCCGGCCGCGGCGGCGGCGCAGGTGGCGCAGACCAGGCCGTCCACCTCGTCGTCCTTCAACCGGGCCCCGCAGGCGCACACGTAGCCGATCAGCCGGGCCGGGTTGCCGGCCACCAGGGCGTGGGCCGGGACGTCGGCCCGCACCACCGACCCGGCCCCGACCAGGGCCCAGGGCCCCACCGTGACCCCCGGAAGGAGCACGCTGCTGGCGCCCACCGCGGCGCCGGTGCAGACCCGCACGGGCGTCGCCGTCCAGTCCTCCGGCCCCTTGGGGGTGCCGTCCGGGTTGACGGCGCGGGGCACCCGGTCGTTGGTGAGGATCACGCCCGGGCCGAGGAACACGCCGTCCTCGAGCACCGCAGGGGAGAACACGCTCACGTTGTTCTCCAGCTTGCACCGGTCGCCGATCGTCACCCCGGCGTCGACGTAGACCCCCTTGGCCAGCACGCACCGGCGGCCGATCCGGGCTCGTTCGCGCACCTGCACGCCCATCCAGATCGTGGTCCCCTCGCCGACGACTGACGCAGCGGAGACTTCGGCGGTCGCATGGATCATCGGACGGGCCCCAAGGGAGAACCCGAGACTAGCCGTCGCCATGGGCCGTCCCCCCCACCGCCCGGCGCACGGCGACGATCACCCGGTCCTGGGCGGCCGGCGCCAGGTACGGGTGCAGGGGCAGGCTGAGCACCCGCCGGGCCAGGGCCTCGGCCACCGGCACCCCGCCCGGGGCCACGGGGAAGCCCCGGTACGCGGGCTGGTCGCACAGGGCCCGGGGATAGTGGACGGCGGTGGCGATGCCCTGGTCGCCGAGGCAGGCGGCGACCGCGTCCCTATCGTTCAGCTGCACCGTGTACTGGGCCCAGGCCGACTCCATGCCCTCGCCGACCGTGGGGACCACGACGACGTCGGCCAGGGCGGCCGAGTACCTGGCGGCCAGGCGGCGACGGGCGGCCAGCTCCTCGTCGAGCAGGGGCAGCTTCTCCAGGAGGACGGCGGCCTGGATGGTGTCCAGCCTGGCGGTCACGCCGATCCGGACGTGGTCGTAGGCGTCCGCGCCCCGGCCGTGGGCCCGCAGCGACTTCAGGCGGTCGGCCAGGTCGTCGTCGGCGGTGAAGACTGCGCCCCCGTCGCCGTAGCAGCCCAGCGGCTTGGTCGGGAAGAAGCTGGTGGCGGCGGCGGTGCCCAGCGTGCCCGCCCACCGGCCGTGCCGGGTGGCCCCGAAGGACTGGGCGGCGTCGGCCAGCACCCACATGCCGTTGCCGCTGGCGATCGCCTCGACGGCCTCGTGGTCGGCCGGCTGCCCGAAGAGGTCGACGGGGATCACGCCCGCCGGTCGCAGCTCCGTGGTGGCCTCGACGGCGGCGCCCAGGCTGCCCGGGTCGATGTTGTAGGAGACAGGGTCGACGTCGACGAACACCGGCGTGGCGCCGGCCAGGGCGACCACCTCGGCGGTGGCGGCGAAGGTGAAGGCCGGGACGAACACCGCGTCGCCCGGCCCCACGCCCCAGGCCAGCAGGGCGAGCAGGAGGGCGTCGGTGCCGCTGGCACAGGCCACGGCGTGGCGGGCCCCGCAGTAGGCGGCCAGCCGCTGCTCCAGCTCGGCCACCTCCGGGCCCAGGATGAACCGGCCGTGCTCGAGCACCCGCCGGACGGCGTCGTCGAGGCCGGGGCCCAGGCGGGCCCGCTGGGCGGCCAGGTCGATCAGCCCGACCGGCCCCTCCTCCGGCCCCGCCCCCTCAGCAGCCACGGAACACCAGGGCGTGGACCAGGCCGAACCACTCGTGGGCCCGGGCCCGCCGCACCGCGTCGGCGTCCGTGCGTGGTTCGGCGCCCACGACGCGCAGGGTGCCGGGGAAGCACCGGTCGAACAGCAGCCGAGCCCGGGCGACGTGCGGGGTGGACGTGACGACCACGAGCGTCTCCCAGTCCCGGTCGCGGGCCAGCTCGGCGGTGGCTGCCGCCTCGGTGCGGGTGTTGTCGGGCTCCGGGCGCAGGCAGACCACGTCGAAGGTGCTCCGGCCGGCGCACATGTCCAGGTTCTCGGTGCTGTCCGGGGTGCCCACCAGCACCAGCGTGGGCGCCACACCGCCGGCCAGCAACTCCTTGGCCCGGGCCAGGCGCTCCCCATGGTCCCCGGAGAGCACGACCACGGCGTCGGCGCGCCGGGGGGTGCCGTCGGTGGGGGGCCAGAGGACCACCGCCCCGAGGGCCAGCCCGGCCACGGCCGCCAGGGCCCCGGTCACGGCGACGAGGTGGACGGCGGTGCGTACCGCGCCCGTCCGCACGCCGGCGTCCCGGCCGCCGCCGGGAGCGGTCATACCTGGTAGGAGCCGGCCTTCAGCGTGCCGTGGTGCTCCTGCACCCAGGCCGCCGTCCGCTCCAGCCCCTCCTCCAGGCCGACCCGGGGCTGCCAGCCCGCCCACTCCCGGGCCCGGGTGTTGTCGCACAGCAGGCGCTGCACCTCGCTGCCCTCGGGTCGCAGCCGGTCCTCGTCGACGACCACCCGAACGTCCCGGCCGCTGATCTTGACCAGGAGGTCGATGAGGTCCCGCACCGAGATCTCCCGCCCCGACCCGACGTTGACCACGTGGCCCAGCGCCCGGTCGCACTCGGCCACGGCGAGGAAGCCCCCGACGGTGTCCTCCACGTAGTTGAAGTCGCGGGTGGGCGTGGTGGCCCCCACCCGGAGCTCCTCGGAGCCGCCGTAGATCTGGCCCAGGACGGCCGGGATGACGGCCCGGGCCGACTGGCGGGGGCCGTAGGTGTTGAACGGCCGGACGACCGCCACCGGGAGTTGGAAGGAGTGGAAGAAGCTGAGCGCCAGCATGTCGCCCCCGATCTTCGACGCCGAGTAGGGCGACTGGGGCTGGAGCGGGTGCGACTCGTCGATCGGCACCCGCAGGGCCGAGCCGTAGACCTCGCTGGTCGACGTCTGGACCAGGCGCTCCACACCGGCCCGCCGGCAGCCGCTCAGCACGTTGTAGGTGCCCAGCACGTTGGTCTGGACGTAGCTCTCGGGGGCGTCGTAGCTGTACGGGATCCCGATCAGGGCGGCCAGATGGAACACCACGTCGGTGCCGGCCACCGCGTTGGCGACCCGGTCGGCGTCGCGGACGTCGCCGGCGAGGATCTCCACGTCGGCCGCCCGGTCCGCCAGCCAGCCCCACCGGCCGAACGGGTTGTAGTGGACCAGGGCCCGGACCGTCGCTCCCTCGGCCACCAGCCGGTCGACGAGGTGGCTGCCGATGAAGCCCTCCCCGCCCGTGACCAGGACCCGGCGGCCCTCCCAGCTGCCCACCTACTCCTCCTCGCCCGTGGCGAACTGCACCAGCACCCGTTCGAACTCGGCCGTGCCGCCGATGTCGTACCACTTCTCCAGGATGGGGAAGACGTGCACCGGCCAGCCCTCGGCCAGCACGCCGGCGATGAGGTCGGGCATGTCGACGGCCGCCCCCGGGGTGAGCAGGCGGAGCACGGACGGGTCGACCACGTAGATCCCGGCGCTACAGAAGTCACGCCGGACCGGCTTCTCGTCGATCGACAGCAGGTGGTGGCCGGCGTTGCGCAGCACGCCGTAGGGGATCCGGGACAGGTACTCCACGCCGGCGACCGTGACCGCCCCGGCGTGGCGCCAGTGGAAGTCGAACAGGCGGGCGAAGTCGACCGTGGTGACCAGGTCGCCGTTCATGACCAGCACCGGACCGGCGAGCCCGGGGGCCAGGAGGCTCAGGGCGCCGGCCGTCCCCAGCGGCTCCTCCTCGCGGATGTAGCGCAGCCGGGCGCCCAGGTGGGCCCCGTCGCCCAGGCGCTCCTCGAACAGGTCGGCCATGTAGTTCACTGCCAGGTACACGTCGCCCACCCCGGCGGCGACCAGGCCACCGATGATCCGCTCCACGATCGACGTCGACCCCACCTTGAGCAGGGGCTTGGGCACCTTGTCGGTGAGCGGGCGCAGGCGGGCCCCCCGCCCGCCGGCCATGATCACGGCCGCCGGCTCCGGGAGGACGGCGGCCGGCCACTCGTCGAGGGTCCGGACCCCCACCAGCCGCCCGTCCTCGACGACCGGCACGCAGGCGATCCGGTGGGCGAGCATGAGGTCGAGGACCTCCTCGTCGGTGGCGTCGGCTCCGGCGAGGACCGGGCGTGCGGACGCCACCTGGACCACGGAGTCCTCGATGCTGCGCCCGTCGAGCACCGCCCGGCGGACGTCGGCGTCGGCCACCGTGCCGGTCACCCGGCCGGCGCCGTCGAGGACGGCGGCCACGCCCCTCCCGTTGCGCCGGAACGTCTGCATGGCCACGGCCACGGTGTCCTCGGCCCGCAGGCAGAAGGTGGAGAGGTCGGCCTCGCCGCCGGTCATGGGTTCCAGGCTCGTTGTCGTTCGACTCCTCAGGGGGCCGGCGGATGCGCCGGGCGCGAGGCCCCAGCGACCTGCGCCGAGTCGCCAGCAGGCTACCCCCGAACACCGTTCTGGCTGCACCTACCCCTCACAGGCGCCGGTAACTGCAGCCAGAACGGGGGGCGATCAGCGCCGGCCGGCCAGCTCCTCGCACAGGTCGAGGTACCGGTCGGCGCTGCGCTCCATGCGCAGGGGCTCGGCCGCCGCCCGCCCCGCCTCGCCCATCCGCCGGCGCAGTTCCGGCGACCGGAGGATCCGCACCAGGTGGGCGGCCAGGAGGTCACGGTCGCCTACGGGGAACAGCTCGCCGGTCACCCCTTCGGCCACCAGTTCGGGGATGCCGCCGACCGCCGAGGCCACCACCGGGAGGCCGGCGGCCATGGCCTCGGCCACCGCGATCCCGTAGGCCTCCGAGTGCGACGCCAGGGCGAACACGTGGCCCTGGGCCAGGTACGGCCATACCTGCTCCACCGGGCCGGTGATCTCCACGTTCCCGGCCAGGCCAAGGTGCTCCACCCTGGCCACGAGGTCGCCCCGCAGCTCGCCGTCGCCCACCAGCAGCAGGCGGGCCTCGGGGATGGCCCGGCACACGGTGGCGAAGGCGTCGAGAAGGATGGCGTGGCCCTTCTCGGGCCGGAGCCGGGCGACGCACACGACCGTCGGCCGCTCGTCGTCGGCGGCCGAGGGCAGTGGCTCGCCCTCCCAGCCCAGGGGGAGGCAAGTCACCTTCTCGGGCGGATAGCCGTACTCCGACACCAGGAACTGCTCGACCGAGCCGGAGATGGCGGCCACCCGGTCGTACCGGCGGCCGGCCCACCGGTCGAGGGCTTCGCGGAGGCGAGGGTGGGACACCACCCGCAGGCCGGGACCGTAGACGTTCGTGAGGAGCCGTGCGGTCCCGGGGGTCCGCCGCAGGGAGGCGGTGAGCACGGCCGAATGGAAGAGGGCGACGTGGGTCACGTCGGGCGCGAAGCGGTCCAGCTCTCGCCGGAGCCATCGCCTCAGAGCCGGGACCTGGCGCACGCCGGGACAGGCGCGGGCGCTCCACGGGACCACATCGAGCAGATCGGTGAATTCGGCCGACGCCGGGACGGCGAACGGGACAAGGACCTTCTGGTCCAAGCCCCGCTTCCGGCCCTGACGCAACAGGGTGACGTAGAAGCGCTCGGCCCCACCCAGTCCCATGGCGTTGATCACGTGGGCGATCCGGACCGGGGACGGAGGGCCGGGCATCCGCCCAGACCCTACCTGGAGCCGCCGGCCCCTCCGGAGGCGGTGCCGAGGTTCATCCTCGCCCGCCGGCCCGGGCGATGACCACGTGCTGGGGCATCACGGGGAGCAGGGTCCGGTTGAGGGCGGCATCGACGACGTCCCCGACCCGGGGCCTGGCCAGGGCCCGTAGGACGAGCCGGCGCACGCCGGTCCGGCGGGCGGTGAACGAGAGGCGGCGGGGCAGGAAAAAAACCACCGTCTGGTCGCCGGCCAGCCCCGCGGCCACCTCTTTCCGGAGCTGGGACAGCGAGCGCAGGTCGGTGCCGGTGCCGTCCTCGAAGCCCCGGCGGGCGAGGACCAGCCGGCGGCGCAGCGGGCCGGGCACCGCCCCGTACAGGGGGACGCCGAAGTGCGGCTCCGGGGCCAGCGTGAAGCGGTTGGGCGACACGCAGACGTAGTAGCCGCCGTCGCCGCGCACCCGCGCCGCCTCGGCCAGCATCTCCCGGGGCCGGTGGACGTGCTCGATGACCCCGTTCTCGTGCACGAAGTCGAAGGCGCCGGTGGCGAAGGGCAGCCGCACCACGTCGGCCCTGACGAAGGCCACGTCGTCCAGGCCGTGGTCCTCGGCCAGCTTGGCCGCCAGGACCAGCCCGGGGAGGGAGGCGTCCACGAAGACCACCCGGCCGAAGCGCTCGGCGAAGGCGGGCAGGAAGTACCCGGCCCCGCCGGCCGCCTCCAGGGCCAGGGACGCGTCAAGCGACGGCCACCCGAGCTCGGAGAGTTTGGCGTCGACCTTGGCCAGCAGGGCGTGCCCCCCCTGGGCCGCGGCCTCGCGGTTCACCTCCCCCAGCCGGGCGTGGAAGCGGTCGCACGCCTCCTGGCGGGCCGGCTCCCACGCCGAGCGGCCGGCGGCCTCGGCCTGCTGCGCCGCCG
>JBOGIE010000069.1:0-11038 GCA_050742435.1 Acidimicrobiales bacterium
CGCAAGCGCCGCCGCCGCGGCGGCCGGGGCCGGGGCACCGGCCCCGGCAAGGCGGTCGACGGGACGCCCGAGGCCGAGGCGCCGGTCCAGCTCGACGAGGAGACGCTCGAGCGGCGGCGGGGCAGGGAGCGCAAGGGCAAGCCGGTCGGCCGCTACCAGATGTGCGTCCACGTCCGCCCCCAGGCCACCCAGATCGCCGTGCTCGAGGGCCGGTCGCTCATCGAGCACTACGTGTCCCGCCCGTCCGACGATGCCACCCAGATCCACGGCAACATCTACATCGGCCGGGTCCAGAACGTCCTCCCGGGCATGGAGGCGGCCTTCGTCGACATCGGCACGCCCAAGAACGCCGTCCTGTACCGGGGCGACGTGCAGTACGACGCCGAGGACGTCGACTCGGGCGGCAAGGGGGCCAATGGGAAGGGTGCCACTGGCAACAACATGCGCATCGAGCAGATGCTGCGCCCCGGCCAGACCGTCCTGTGCCAGGTCACCAAGAACCCGATCGGCACCAAGGGGGCCCGCCTTACCCAGGAGGTCTCCCTGGCTGGGCGGTTCGTCGTCCTGATCCCCAACTCCAGCACCTACGGGATCTCCAAGCGCCTCTCGGACGAGGAGCGCAAGCGCCTGCGCCGCATCCTCGACGAGGTCCGCCCCACCGGCCAGGGCCTGATCGTGCGGACCGCGGCCGAGGGGGCGACCCCCGAGGAGCTGCGCCGCGACGTCGAGCGCCTCCTGCGCCAGTGGGCCCAGATCGAGTCCCTCGCCGCCCGGTCGGGCGCGCCGGCCCTGCTCTACCGGGAGCCGCCCCTGGCCGTCCGGGTCATCCGCGAGGAGTTCAACAAGGACTACCGGGGCGTGATCATCGACGACGAGGAGCTCTACAAGGAGGTCCACGAGTACGTCGCCGCCCTCATCCCCGAGCTGGCCGACCGCGTCGAGCTGTACGACGACCCCGCCCTGCCCCTCTTCGAGCGCCAGCACGTCCACGAGCAGCTGCACAAGGCCCTCGACCGCAAGGTGTGGCTGCCCTCGGGCGGGTCGCTCATCATCGAGCGCACCGAGGCCCTCACCGTCATCGACGTCAACACCGGCAAGAACGTGGGCAGCTCGAACCTCGAGGAGACCGTCTACCGCAACAACCTCGAGGCGGCCGAGGAGATCGCCCGCCAGCTGCGGCTGCGGGACATCGGCGGCATCATCGTCATCGACTTCATCGACATGGAGATCCGCAAGAACCGCGAGGATGTCCTCAAGGTCTTCAAGGACTGCCTGGCCCGCGACAAGACCCGCACCCAGGTGTTCGACATCTCCGAGCTGGGCCTGGTCGAGATGACCCGCAAGCGGGTGTCCGAGGGCCTGGTCGAGTCCTTCTCCGCCACCTGCCCCAGCTGCAACGGCCGGGGCATCATCCTCGACGAGACGCTGCTTTAACCCTCCCCCCATGCGAACCGGTGACATCTGGTGCGCCATATCGCACTGAGTGTCACCAGTTCGGGGTGGAGTACCATGGTCAGCCTATGTACGCCGTGATCAAGACCGGGGGCAAGCAGTACCGGGTGAGCGAGGGCCAGCGCCTCGACGTCGAGCGCCTGGCCCCGTCCGACGGTGAGCTGAGCTTCGAGCCCCTGATGCTGGTCGACGGCAGGGCGGTGACCGCCGGTGCCGGCGCCCTGAGCGGCGCCAAGGTCACGGCCCGGGTGGTCGGTGAGGCGGCCGGGCCCAAGGTGGTCGGCTTCCGGTACAAGAACAAGAGCAACCAGCGGCGCCACTGGGGCCACCGCCAGCACTACACCACGATCGAGATCACCGGCATCTCCACGCCGGGCTCCCAGGAGGGCTGAACCCATGTCCAAGACCAAGGGTGGAGGCTCCACCCGCAACGGGCGTGACTCCGCCGCCCAGCGGCTGGGCGTGAAGGTCTACGACGGCCAGGTCGTCAGCCCGGGCACGATCATCGTCCGCCAGCGCGGCACCCACTTCCACCCCGGCGACCAGGTCGGCCGCGGCGGCGACGACACGCTGTTCGCCCTGGCCGACGGCAAGGTGAAGTTCGGCTTCCGCAAGGGCCGTCGCCTGGTCGACGTTCTTCCCTCCTAGCCCAGCCCCGCGCAGGCGGGCCGGCGGAAGAGGAGACCACAGTGTCCGGGTTCGTCGACGAAGCCAACCTGAACGTGCGGGGGGGCGACGGCGGGGCCGGGGCCGTGTCGTTCCGGCGGGAGGCCCACGTGCCGCGGGGCGGGCCCGACGGGGGCGACGGCGGCAAGGGGGGCGACCTCTGGCTGTACGCCGACCGCGAGGTGGCGTCGCTGCTCTCCTTCCGCGACCGGCCCCACCGCCGGGGGGCCGACGGTACCCACGGGATGGGCAAGGCCCGCCATGGCGCGGGCGGGGCGGACCTGCGGGTGGCCGTTCCCGAGGGCACGATCGTCAAGGACCTCGAGGGCAACGTGCTCGCCGACCTCATCTCCGAGGGCGACTCGTGGCTGGCGGCCCGAGGCGGTCGGGGTGGTCGGGGAAACGCCCGCTTCCTGTCCAACCGGCGCCGGGCGCCGTCCTTCGCCGAGCAGGGCGAGGTGGGGGAGGAGCGGTGGTTGCGACTGGAGCTCAAGCTCATGGCCGACGTCGCCCTGGTCGGCTTCCCCAACGCGGGGAAGAGCACGCTGATCTCCCGGGTGTCGGCGGCCAAGCCCAAGGTCGCCGACTACCCCTTCACCACCCTCGAGCCCCACCTCGGCGTGGTCGTCGTCGACGGGACGGAGTTCGTGATGGCCGACATCCCCGGTCTCATCGAGGGGGCGAGCGAAGGCAAGGGCCTCGGCCACCAGTTCCTGCGCCACATCGAGCGGGCCCGGGCCCTGCTGGTCCTGATCGACCTGGCCCCGTCCTCCCACGACACCGCGCCGGCCGAGCAGGAGCGGGTGCTCCTCCAGGAGCTCGACCGGTACCGCCCCGAGCTCCTCGACCGGCCGCGGATCGTGGTGGGCACCAAGGCCGACGCCGCCCCGCCCGAGGTCGGCTGGGACGGCCTGCGCATCTCCGCGGTGACCGGTGCCGGCGTGCCCGACCTGCTCCACCGCACCGCCGCTCTGGTGACCGGCGCCCGGGCCGCCCAGCCCCCGCCGGAGACCTACGTCGTCCACCGGCCCGAGCCCGAGGGCGTGCAGATCCGGCGGGCCGACGACGGGGCCTACGTCGTCCTGGGGCGGCCGGCCGAGCGGGCGGTGGCGGTGAACGACCTCACAAATCCCCAGGCTCTGGAGTACGTCCGCCACCGGCTCCAGCGCCTCGGAGTGGACCGGGCCCTGGCCCGGGCCGGCGCCCGGCCCGGGGACCTGGTCCGCATCGGCGGATTCACCTTCGAGTACGCCGACCAGGAGATCGAGGTCCAGGGCCGCCGGCGGTCGCGATGAGCGTGCGCAGCCGATGAATGTCGTGGCCAAGATCGGCACCTCGTCGATCACCGACGACCACGGCGAGATCGCCCAGCCGGCCATCGACAAGCTGGCCGCCGAGGTGGCCGCCATCCGCAGCCAGGGCCACCGGGTGGTCGTGGTGACCTCGGGCGCCATCGCCGCCGGCCTGCCCGCCCTGGGCCTGTCGGGGGCCCGCCCGGCGGACATCGCCACCCTCCAGGCCGTCTCCGCCGTGGGCCAGAGCCGGCTGATGGCCGCTTACGACGCCGCCCTGGGCCGCCACGGCCTGGTCGCCGGCCAGGTGCTCCTCGCCCCCCTGGACTTCATGGACCGCTCCCAGTACCTCCACGCCCGCGACACCTTCGGCCGGCTGCTCGACCTGGGCGTGGTCCCGGTCGTGAACGAGAACGACGCGGTGGCCGACGACGAGATCCGCTACGGCGACAACGACCACCTGGCCGCCCTGGTCGCCCACCTGATCTACGCCGACCTGCTCGTCCTCCTCACCGACACCGCCGGCCTGCACAGCGCCGACCCCCGCCTCAACGCCGACGCCTCGCTCATCGAGGAGGTGATCGGGTTCGACCACGAGCTGGAGCGCATGGCCGGCGGCCGGGGGACGTTGCGGGGCAGCGGGGGCATGGCGTCCAAGCTCCAGGCGGCCAAGATGGCCTCCTGGTCGGGCATCCGGACGGTCATCGCCGCCGCCGAGCGGCCCGGGGTGCTCGGCGCGGCGGTGGCGGCCGAGCCCGGGATGGGCACGGTGGTGCGCCCCCGCGACCGCCGGCTGAGTGCCCGCAAGCTGTGGATCGCCTTCGCCAAGCCCTACCAGGGCGTGCTTGAGGTCGACGAGGGGGCGCGCCGGGCCCTGGTCGAGCGGGGGACGTCGCTCCTGCCGGTGGGCGTCGTGCACGTCACCGGCGAGTTCGATGCCGGCGATGCCGTCGAGATCGCCGACAAGGCGGGCGCCGTCTTCGCCAAGGGCCTGGTGCGCATGAGCGCCAAGGAGCTGCGGGCCGCCGCCGGGCGGCGCTCGGCGGACCTGCCCGAGGGCGCCCCCGGTGAGGTCGTCCACCGCGACGACCTCATCGTCACCATGCCATGACGGTCTGGCGCCGCCTGGCGGCCGGCATCGTCACGCTCCTGGCCGGCGCCCTGGCCATGGCCGGCTGCGGCAACGCCCGCGGGGTAGCCGAGACCCGACGGGCCCTGGAGCGCTCCGGCTACGAGAAGGTCGACATCGCCCTGCGCAGCGGCGGCGGCATCGACGTGGTCACCGTCGAGGCCGGGCCCGCGGCCGCCCCGCCGGCCGACACGGCGGCCGACGTGGTGTGGCGGACGCTCCCGGTGCGCTTCGACCGGCTGGTGGTGACCCTGGGCCGGCAACCGGCCACCTTCGGCCACGAGGCGCTGGCTGGCCGGTTCGGTCCGCGGGATCCCGCGCTCGACCGGCGCCGGATCGGCGAGGAGGTGGTCGAGAGCGGGCTGAAGCTCATGCTCGTCCTCTCCGCCGGCGCGCTCCTGTCCGTAGGGGCGGTGGTGGTCACCGGGCTGGCCGTCCTCCGTGCCGCCCGGCGGGCGCGGGGCGGTGGGAGCGAGCACCCCGACGATCAGGCCGAGGGGCCGATCTCGGGGCTCGGCGACGACTCGCCCACCGCAGACTCGGCGGCCGAGGGCTCCGGTGACGTGATCCCGAGCTGAGCCCGGATGGCGTCGAGGCGGGCGGTGGCCTCGGTGTTCATGGCCGCCTGCTCGACCTCGAGCATGCGCACCTCCACCGTCTCGCCCGCGATCTCAGAGGTCCCCAACGCCTTGGCGTAGCGCTGCTCGATCTTGTTGCGGACCTCGTCGAAAGTGGGGACGTCCTGGCCCACGGTCTCGCTCAGGGAGGCCATGGCCCGGTTCATCTGCTCCTGCATCTTGGCCTGGTCGAGCTGGCCCAGCAGCTTCTGGCGCTCGGCCAGCTTCTTCTGCATGACCATCGAGTTCTGCTGGACGGCGGCCTTGGCCTGGTTGGCGGCCTGGGTGGACTGGAGGAGCAGCTGCTTGAGGTCCTCCACCTCCTTCTCGGTGGCGATGAGCCGGTTGGCGTAGGCCTCGGCGGCGGAGGTGTAGTCGACCGCCTTGGAGGCGTCCCCGCGCTTGGCCGCCTCGTCGGCCATGGTCACCGCCTGGCGGGCCGAGGAATTGAGCTTCCCCATCTCCTCCATGGCCCGGTTCAGCCGCATCTCGGTCTGCTTCTGGTTGGCGACGACGTTGGCCGCCTGCTCGATCAGCCGCCGGTGCTGGTCCTGCGCCTCGGTGATGGCCTGCTCCAGCTGGACCTTCGGATCGGCTACCTCGTTGAACTTGCCGGTCAGAGCCGCGGTCAGGTAACGCCACGCACGCTGGAGAAGTTTGAACATGTCGCGAAGCCTAGTGAGGGGCGCGCCGCCTCGTTACCATCGGGGGTAGGACCACCGGCACGGTGCACATTCAGTTCAACGCCTCCGAGCGCTCGAGCCTCGGCGTGGAAGTCGAGCTCGAGATCGTCGACCGCCAGAGCCGGGAACTGGCCAGCGCGGCCACCGCCATCCTCGCCGAGCTGGGCGCCGGCCATCCCGGGGGCGACCACCCCAAGGCCAAGCACGAGCTGTTCGAGTGCACGATCGAGATCATCACCGGCATCTGCGCCACGGTGGCCGAGGCCCGTGACGACCTGGGCGGGACGCTCAAGGAGGTCGCCGCCGCCACCGAGCGCCGGGGGTTGGCCCTGCTGTGCTCGGGGACCCACCCCTTCTCCGACTGGCACGACCAGGAGGTCAGCCCCGACCCCCGCTACGCCCGGCTGGTCGACGAGATGCAGTGGCTGGCCCGGCGCATGCAGATCTTCGGGGTCCACTTCCACGTGGGCGTGCGCTCGGCCGAGAAGTCCATCGCCATCGCCAACGCCCTCACCGCCTACATCCCCCACTTCCTCGCCCTCTCCGCCTCCAGCCCCTACTGGCACGGGCGGGACACGGGCCTGGCGTCCAGCCGCAGCAAGGTGTTCGAGAACCTGCCCACCGCCGGCCTTCCCTACCGGCTCGGCGACTGGGGCGAGTTCGAGCAGTTCATGGGCACGCTCGTGAACGCCAAGGCCATCACCAGCATCCGCGAGGTGTGGTGGGACATCCGCCCCCACCCCGACTTCGGCACCGTGGAGCTGCGCATCTGCGACGGGATCCCCACCCTGCGGGAGGTCGCCGGCCTGGCCGCCCTGGCCCAGAGCCTGGTCGAGTGGCTCGACACCCTCTTCGACCGGGGCTACAAGCTGCCGGTCCCCCGGGAGTGGACCATGCGGGTGAACAAGTGGCGGGCGGCCCGCTACGGCGTGGACGCCGACATCATCGGCGACGACCTCGGCACCCGGGTGCCGGTGGCCAGGGCCATCCGGGACCTGGTCGAGGAGCTGTCGCCGGTGGCGTCGCGGCTGGGCTGCCTCGACGAGCTGCGGTCGAACCTCGACGTCATCGAGGGGGGACCGAGCTACCTGCGCCAGCGCCGGGTGGTGGAGGCGGGTGGCACGCCGCTCGACGTGGTCGACGCCCTGATCCGGGAGCTGGAGACCGACAAGCCGCTTTGAACTGCGTTGGGACGCGATGAGGGCGCCCCGCCGGAGCGGGACGCCCTTCATCGCCCGGGAGTGGCGGTCGGTTAGATCGGGAGGACGCAGCTCAGTCCGCCGACCAGGCCGTCCAGGACGCCGGGGGTCATGTTGGCGATGGCCAGGTTCCTGTTGGCGTCGTCGAGCGCGGTGGAGGCGTTGCCCCAGGCCGCGGCCTTCTCGCTGAAGATGGAGAGCATGTCGTGCAGAACCAGGACCTTGGCGTCGACGCTCCCGCCCTCGTCCACCGTGAGGATGTAGTCCACCAGGGCGTCCACCAGGTTGCCCTGGGCGGCGGTGAGGTCCGTGGTCTTGCTGCTGAGGTCGGCGGCGGCGGCCACCTGGGCGACGGTCGCAGAGGTCACGGCGTTGACGGCGCTGACGATCTGGCCGGGAAGGTCGGCGCAGACCTGGTTGGTCAGGGCGCCCGGAGGGGTGACGACGGCGGTGGCCGGGCCGGCCACGCCGAGGGCCAGGGTGGCGGTGGCGACGGCGCCCACGCCGAAGGCGATGAACTTGCGCATGGAAATGACTCCTTGTTCTTGAAGGGATTAGAGGTTGATGCCGAGTTGCTTCAGTTGGGCACGGACCTGGGCTTCGATTTGCTCCTTTGTGAGGGGAGCAGCTCCGCCCTTACCGGCCGCTGAAGCGGTTACCTGTGCTGTGATCCCCGCAATGATTCGCTGGACGTCTTGCACCGAGGGACTCGGGGGAACGGAGGGGGAAGTCGCCGCCGCCGGCGCCGTGCCCGGCGTGTTGGCGGTGGGCGCCGGAGCGCCCGGGGCTTTGGCCGCCGAGCCCGCCGGGGCCGCTGGAGCAGGCGTCGTGCCCGAAACCTCGGGTGCGATCGCCGTCTCTGCCGGTACCGAACCGTCACCGGACGGTGCGCCGGCCACCGTGCTGACGTGGTTGGAGCTGCTGTCACTCCGCATCGTGACCGCAGCCACCACACCCAGCAGGGTGACAACCACGCCCGCGACGGCGATTCCCACCTTCATTCGTCCCATCGAAGTACCACTCCCAGTGTCATTGAAGGGGCTGTCATTCGAGCTTTGGACCGCTTTGGTTTCCGCCGCTCGGGAGACACATTGAGGGACGAACATCAACGCCAGCCCCGCCCAAACCCAACAGCAACCCAACTGGTGTCCCGGGAATTCGGCGATGCCGGCGACGCCCCGGGCGTACCGTTGCCGGGTGCGCGGCTCGACTTCACGGGCGCTGTGGCGCGTGCGGCCCTACCTCAGGCCCTACGCTCCGCAGCTGGCGACCATGGTGGTCGCCTCCCTGGCCGGCATCGGCGCCGGCCTGGCCGTCCCCCTGGTGATCAGGCGGATCGTCGACGGGCCCATCGCCCGGGGCGACCGGGGGGCGCTCCTGCCCCTGAGCGCCCTGATCCTGGTCCTCGGCCTGGTCGAGACCGGGCTGGCCTTTCTGCGCCGCTGGGTGCAGGGCGGGGCGGCGAACGGCTTCGAGCGGTCGCTGCGCAACGAGCTCTACGCCCACCTCCAGGCCCTGCCCGCCTCCTTCCACGACCGCTGGCACTCCGGTCAGCTCCTCAGCCGGGCCATGGCCGACCTGTCGGTGATCCGGCGGTTCGTGGGCTTCGGCCTGGTGTTCCTGATCGTGAACACGATCACGTTCGTCTTCGTCATCGCCCTGCTGTTCGGCATGTACGCGCCGCTGGCCCTGGTGACGGCGGCGTCCGTGTTGCCCCTGGCCTTCCTGTCGTCCCGCTTCAAGCGCCACTACACCGGGGTCTCCCGCCGGGTCCAGGACGAGCAGGGCGATCTCACCACGCTGGTGGAGGAGGCGGCCACCGGCATCAGGGTCATCAAGGCCTTCGGGCGCGCCCCACTGGTCATCGCCGACTACGCCACGTCGGCCCGCCGCCTGCGCAACTCGTCGGTGGAGAGCTCCAACCTGCGGGCCACGTTCTGGTCGCTCATCGACCTCGTCCCCAACCTCACCCTCATCGGCGTGCTCCTGGTCGGGGCCTTCGCCGTCGGCCGGGGCGACCTGACCCTGGGCGGCCTGGTGGCCTTCATGTCGCTGGTCCTGATGCTCGTCTGGCCCATGGAGTCGCTGGGCAACATCATCGCCAACGCCCGGGAGGCCGACACCGCCGCCGGGCGCATCTTCGAGGTGCTCGACACGGTCCCCGAGATCGCCGACCGGCCGGGCGCCGTCGACCTGCTCCGCCCCTCGGGCCACGTCAGCTTCGAGGGGGTGGGGTTCCGGCACCCGGGGAGCGACCGCTGGGCGCTGCGCGGCGTGGACCTCGACGTCCGCCCCGGTGAGACGCTCGCCCTGGTCGGTACGACCGGGTCGGGCAAGACGTCCCTGCTCACCCTGGTTCCCCGTCTCCAGGACGTGACCGAGGGCCGGGTGGTCCTCGACGGCCACGACGTCCGTGACCTCACCCTCCCGTCGTTGCGCCGGGCAGTCGGTGTGGCCTTCGACGACCCCCTGCTGTTCTCGGCCAGCGTGCGGGAGAACCTCCTGCTCGGCTGGCCCGACGCCTCCGAAGAGGACCTGGAGGTGGCGGTGGCCACCGCCCAGGCCGACTTCGTCCACGACCTTCCCTGGGGCCTCGACACCCGGGTGGGGGAGCAGGGGTTGACCCTGTCGGGCGGCCAGCGCCAGCGGCTGGCCCTGGCCCGGGCCATCGTGGGCCGCCCCGCCGTGCTGGTGCTCGACGACCCGCTGTCCTCCCTCGACGTCCACACCGAGGCCCTGGTCGAGCGGGCCCTGGCCCGGGTCCTGGCCGCCAGCACCGCCCTGGTGGCCGTCCACCGGCCGTCGACACTGGCCCTCGCCGACCGGGTGGCCTTCCTGGAGGACGGCGGCGTGCGGGCCGTGGGCACCCACCAGGAGCTGGCCGCCGACCTGCCCGCCTACCGGGCGGTCCTCGGGCTCGACCGGGGCACGCCCGGCCGGGTGGGCCAGGTGGCATGAGCACGCCCGGTCCTCGGGTCGAGGAGTCGTGGCGGGGCGTCGCCGCCGAGGTGCTGGAGGACGCCCGGGGCAGCCTGGCCGCCTTCCTCCGGGCCCGCAGCCGCCGGCTCCTGGGCTCCCTGCTCACCCCCCACCGCCGGGCCATCCTGGGTCTGGCGGTCGTCGTGGTGCTGGAGACGGCGGCCGAGATGGCCGGTCCCTACCTGGTCAAGGTGGGGATCGACCGGGGCATCCCGGCCCTGGCCGACGGGGGCGGCCCCGGCATCCTGCTGCTGGTGGTGGCCGCCTACCTGGGGGCTGCCCTGGTCCAGGCCTTCCTCACCATGCTGTTCGTCCGGGTGTCGGGCCGGGTGGGCCAGGACGTCCTGTTCGACCTGCGCACCCGCCTGTTCACCCACTTCCAGCGCCTGAGCATGTCGTTCCACGAGCGCTACACGTCGGGGCGGGTGGTGGCCCGGCTGAGCTCCGACGTGGAGGCCATCGCCGAGCTGCTCGACACCGGCGTCGCCCAGCTGGTCTTCGCCGTCCTTTCCCTGGGCAGCACGGTGACGGTGATGTTCCTGCTCGACGTCCCCCTCGCCGCGGTGGCCATCGGCGCCTTCCCGCTGCTGTTCGGCCTGACCACCTGGTTCCGGCGGCAGTCCTCCCGTGCCTACCGGGAGGCCCGCTCGGCGGTGGCGCTGGTCATCGTCCAGTTCGTGGAGTCCCTCGGCGGCATCCGGGCCGTGCAGGCCTTCCGGCGCGAGGCCCGCAACCAGGCCATCTTCGAGGAAGTCAACGACCGGTACGCCCGGGCCAACATCCGGTCGGCCCGCCTGGCCGCCACCTTCGGCCCGGGCACGCGCGCCATCGGCGCGGTCACCGTCGCCGTGGTGATGTTCGTGGGCGCCCACCGGGTGATCGACGGCGCCACCACCATCGGGGTGCTGGCCGCCCTGCTCCTCTACCTGCGCCGGTTCTTCGAGCCCATGCAGGACCTGGCCCAGTTCTTCAACACCTTCCAGTCCGCCGCCGCCGCCCTCGAGAAGCTGTCGGGCGTGCT
>JBOGIE010000070.1:0-10958 GCA_050742435.1 Acidimicrobiales bacterium
GAGGATGGGCAGGCAGCCCGACAAGGGGTTGACCTTGTTCTCCTTGTAGAACTTCATCATCTCTTCGTTGAGCTTCTGGCGGTCGTTCTTGTACTTCGCCTGCAGCCGCTTGAGCTCCGGCTGGATGCGCTGCATCGCTTGCTGGGACTTCACTTGCTTGGTGGTCAGCGGGATGAGGAAGATCCGCACGGCCACGGTGAGTAGGGCGATGGCCACCCCGTAGGACGCGATGATCGAGTAGAAGAAGGCGAGGACCGCCCCCATGGCGTTGTAGACCGGGTCGAGGATCCAACCCAGGACGGGGACGATGGTCATCGGGCCGCCCGGGGCTCGGGAACCAGGTCGACGCCCGAGCGCCGGGCCCACGGATGGCAGCGCAGCAGCCGGCGCACGGTCAGCCAGCTCCCCCGCCGGGCGCCGTGGGCCTCGAGGGCCTCGACGGCGTACTGGGAGCACGAAGGCCAGTACCGGCAGGGCGACGGGCGGCCGCCCCGCACCGCCTGGTATCCCCGTATCGGCACGATGAGCGCTCGCGCCGCCACGCTCGGCGCGCAAACCGTCGAATGCTGTGTCGTGGCCGTCATGGACGGTGCAGTGCGCGAAGCGCTTGGCATACCGAAGCTCTCAAATCTCCATAGGAAAGGGACGCCGCCGCCGCACTGGCGCCGAAGAGATAGGCGCCCGGGCGCAGCTGGGCCCCCACCTCTCGGGTGATCGCTCGCAGCCGGCGCCGAATCCGGTTGCGCACTACTGCGCCCCCGGCCCGACGGCCGATGGCGTAGGCGACCCTCGGCGGTTCGGCGGGGTCACCCGCCAGCCACGTTACCGTGATCGGCCCCTGTCTCACGCGTCGTCCGTCGCGGCGCAGGGCCTCGAAGGTGGCCCGGTCACGGACGGTCCAGATCAGGCCGACAGGCTGTGGCGGCCCTTGCGGCGGCGGGCGGAAAGAATGGCCCGCCCCGCCTTGGTCGACATCCGGTGGCGAAAGCCGTGGCGCTTCGCCCGCTTGCGGACGTTCGGCTGGTATGTGCGCTTCACCCTGTGGCCTCCCCGGCAACTGTGCTCCCCGGCGAAAGATTGTCCCGGGAGGAATGCTTGGTCCCCGGTGTGGACGCGCGTCGACGATCGGCGCCGTACGGGCGGTTTCCAGGGTAGATCGCCGGGGGGGAGGCCGCCAACACGGCCCCCGACCTCACCCCGCCCGACGCCCGAGAAACGGCGAAAACCGGCGCAGATCCGCTTTTGGGGCCGGGGCGGCGGGTGCTACGTTTCCCCCGACCGCCGGATGAGCCCGGTGGCGAGCCTTCGCACTTCCCTGGCTCTGGAGTTCGAGGATCCGTCTCGCGTTTTCCACAGCTGTGGTTAACGCTGTGGACACGACACGGGGGAGGTTCCGAAGTGGCAGGGGCGGAACACCTGTGGGGGGCCTGCGTCGGCGTGCTGCGCAACGAGGTGCCCGACAGCATTTGGAACACCTGGCTGGCCTCGGCCCGGCCCCAGGCCCTCATCGACCATCGGCTCTTCCTCACCGTGCCCAGCCCGCTGGCCAAGGAGCGGATCGAGGCCCGGTACCTGGAGCTGGTGACCGACGTGGTCAGCGACGTGGCCGGCGAGCCCCACGAGGTGGTGCTCGAGGTCCGCACCGACCCGGCCGTCCCCGACGAGGACGACCTCGACCTGGCCCGGCCGGGAGAGCTGGAGTTCGAGGGGCCGCCGCTGCGCACCGGCGGCGGCCCGAGCCCCAAGCCGGCATCGACGGCGGGCGGCATGCCCGAGGTCGCCCTCAACCCCAAGTACACCTTCGAGAACTTCGTCATCGGCGAGTCCAACCGCTTCGCCCACGCCGCGGCCCTGGCCGTGGCCGAGCAGCCGGCCAAGTCCTACAACCCGCTGTTCATCTACGGCGACACCGGCCTGGGCAAGACCCACCTCCTCCACGCCATCGGCCACTACGTGCGCCGGCATCTGGCCGGCCTGGTCGTGCGATACGTCTCCACCGAGCACTTCCTGAACGACTTCATCGACGCCATCCGCACCAACGCCACCCCGGCGTTCAAGATGCGCTACCGCGGCTGCGACGTCCTCCTCGTCGACGACGTCCAGCTCATCCAGCACAAGGAGCGGTTCCAGGAGGAGTTCTTCCACACCTTCGACTTCCTGCACAGCGCGGGGCGCCAGATCGTGCTGTCCTCGGACCGCCCGCCCAAGGAGATGGCCATCCTCGAGGACCGGTTGCGCAGCCGCTTCGTCTCCGGCCTGCTCACCGACGTCCAGCCGCCCGACGTGGAGACCCGCCTGGCCATCCTGCGCAAGAAGGCCGAGCGCGAGCCGGTGGCCGCTCCCGACGACGTGCTGTCCTACATCGCCACCCACATCACCAACAACATCCGGGAGCTGGAAGGGGCCCTGCACCGGGTCCTGGCCTACTCCAGCATCAACCAGACGCCGCTCACCCTGCCCGTGGCCGAGCGGGTCCTGGGCGACCTCATCACCGTCAACACCCCCCGCCAGATCACGCCCAAGCTGATCCTGGAGGCCACGGCCGAGATGTTCGGCCTCAGCGTGGAGGACCTCCGGGGCAAGAGCCGCAGCCGCCCCCTGGTCACCGCCCGCCAGATCGCCATGTACGTCCTGCGGGAGATGACGGACTTCTCCTATCCGGCCATCGGCCGGGAGTTCGGCGACCGCGACCACACCACGGTCATGCACGCGGTGTCCAAGATCTCCAAGCTCATGGCCGAGCGCCGGGCCATCTACGACCAGGTCACCGAGCTCATGACCCGCCTGAAGACGGGTGGCTGAAGACCGGTGCCCGCGCGGTGGACGCGGTGTGGGGAAACGTGGTTCCTACCCACACCCCAAACATCCGGCTGTCCCACCCCTGTGGGAGCATGGGGACAGCTGGGGACGAGACCAGCGGCTCCACCAGCACCGATGGCCGCTTCTCCACAATCCACACCCCCTACTGCTCCCACTTCCTCTTGGATCTCAAAGAGAGAAAGAAGCGCTGTGTTGTCTGAAGGGCACCGGGTAACGCTGTGAAGTTCCGAGCCGAGCGTGACATCCTCCTCGACGCCCTGGCCACCGCGGCCCGCGCCGCGGCCACACGCGGTGGGGCCCTGCCTGCGCTGTCGGGTGTCCGCCTCGAGGTGAAGGGCGACGTGCTGCACCTGGCCGGGTCCGACCTCGACCTCACCGTCCAGGTGGAAGCCACCGTGGCCGGCATCACCGACGGGGTCTGTGTCATCCCCGCCCGCCTGGGCACCGACATCGTGCGGGCGGTCGAGCCCGGCGCCGTCACCTTCGCCCTGGAGGGGAGCGAGGCGGTCATCGCCGCCGGCCGGTCGCAGTTCACCGTGCGGGTGCTGCCGGCCGAGGAGTTCCTGCGCCTGCCCGAGCCGGCGGGCGACGCCGTCACCCTCGATGCCACCGCCCTGGCCGGCGCCCTCAACCAGGTGGTGCGGGCGGCCAGCCGTGACGACGCCCGGCCCATCCTGGCCGGCGTGCTCATGACCGCCGAGCCCGCCGGCCTGCGCCTGGTGGCCACCGACTCCTACCGCCTGGCCATGCGCGACCTGCCGGGCACCACCGTCCTGGCCGAGGGCCAGCACGTGCTGGTGCCGGCCCGGGCCCTGGGTGAGCTGGGCCGGGTGCTGGCCGGGGCCGAGCAGGTCACCCTTCGCCTGGGCACCGACCAGGCCAGCTTCGAAGTGGGCGCCACCCGGGTCACCACCCGCCTGATCGAAGGCGAGTTCCCGAACTACCGCCAGCTGGTCCCGAGTGGGTATCCCAACCGCCTGATCGTGGGCAAGGAGCCCCTGCTCGACGCGGTCCGGCGGGTCAAGCTCCTGGCCCGGGAGGCCACGCCCATCCGCCTGGCCCTGCGCCCCGACGGCCTGGAGCTCACCGCCGTGACCCACGACGTGGGCCAGGCCCGGGAGGATCTCGACGCCAAGTACGAGGGCAGCGAGATGGTGGTGGCGTTCAACCCCGAGTTCCTCATCGACGGCGTCGAAGCCACCCCGGGCGACGACGTGGTCCTCGAGACCCTCGACGCCCTCAAGCCCGCCACCTTGCGGGCCTCGGAGGGCACCGACTTCCTCTACCTGCTCATGCCGGTGAGGGTGTCCTAGAACGGACGGCTCCTGTGTGGCTCCGCCACCTGTGGATCACAGATTTCCGCAACTACGAGTCGGCCGACCTCGAGCTGCCCCAAGGGCTCACCGTCGTCCACGGCGACAACGGGGAAGGCAAGACCAACCTGCTCGAGGCGGTCGGCTACCTGGCCACCCTCTCGTCGTTCCGCGGCGTGCCGGGCGAGGCCCTGGTGCGGGAGGGCTGCAGCCAGGCCGTGGTGCGGGGCGAGGGCGAGCGCAACGGCCGGCAGCTGCTGGTCGAGGCCGAGATCTCACCCGCCGGGCGGGGACGGGTGGCGGTGAACAAGCAGCGCCTGCGCCGCAGCGCCGACCTGCTCGACGCCCTGCGGATCAGCGTCTTCGCCCCCGACGACCTCGAGCTGGTCAAGGGCGGCCCCTCGGCCCGCCGGCGCTACCTCGACGACACCCTTGTGGCGTTGTCGCCCAAGCACGACGCCCTGCGGCGGGATCTCGAGCGCATCCTGCGCCAGCGCACCGCCCTGCTCCGCCAAAGTGGGGGACGGCTCACGCCCGACGTCGCCGCCACCCTCGACGTGTGGGACGCCAAGCTGGCCGCCACCGGCACCCAGCTGGCCGACGCCAGAGCAAGCCTCGTCAGCCGGCTGGAACCGGCCCTGGCCAAGGCCAACGCCGACCTGTCGCCCCAGCGGGGACCTGGCTGCGTGCCTGAACGCATCGGCGTCGGGGCCACCTACGACGCGCCGTGGCGGGCCATAGGGCTGGCCGCCGCCCTGGCCGACGCCCGCTCCGAGGAGCTCCGACGGGGGGTGTGCCTGGTCGGCCCGCACCGCGACGACCTGACCCTGCGGGTGAACGCCATGCCCGCCCGCACCCACGCCTCCCAGGGCGAGCAGCGCTCCCTGGCCCTGGCCCTGCGCCTGGGCGCCCACCGCCTGGTGGCCGACGCCCTCGACGACGTCCCCGTCCTCCTCCTCGACGACGTGTTCTCCGAGCTCGACGCCGGTCGCAGCGACGCCCTCCTCCACCACCTGCCGCCCGGCCAGGCCGTGCTGACGACAGCCGGCCCCGTCCCCGCCGGCGCCGAACCACAGCTGGTCGTCACCGTCTCCCGCGGCCGGATCACACACCGACGGTGAACTGGCACCCCATCCCCGAACCGGGTGGCCCGCCGCCCCGGCCGGTGAAGGCCTCGCTCGACGCGGTGGCCCGCAACCTCGGGGGGGCGGGCGGCCCGGCGCTGGTCGACCTCCTGCAGCGCTGGCCCGAGGTGGTGGGCGAGCAGCTGGCCGCCCATTGCCGGCCTTTGTCGCTGCGGGCCACCATCCTCACCATCGCCGCCGACGAGCCGGCCTGGGGCGCCCAGCTGGGCTGGTTGGAGGCCGACCTGACGCGCCGTCTCGACGAGGTCCTCGGCGCCGGCGTCGTCACCCGCATCGCGGTCCGCATCCGCCCCCGTTAGTACCCCTCTCTGGTATCCTTGGGCAGTGGCTATCAGGGCGATGACCAGCGGTTTTGCCGCCTGATCGGCCGCTTCTCGACCTCCCCGGTCGACACACATCAGACTTCGTAGAAAGGCCGCGCCTGTGGCGGTGAGCATGCCCTCGTACGGGGCCAAAGACATAACGGTCCTCGAGGGTCTCGACCCGGTCCGCAAGCGGCCGGGCATGTACATCGGCTCCACCGGCCTCAACGGCCTCCACCACCTGGTGTGGGAGGTGGTCGACAACTCCGTCGACGAGGCCATGGCCGGCTACGCCTCGCGCATCGAGATCACCCTCCTGGCCGACGGCGGGTGCCGGGTGGTCGACGACGGCCGGGGCATCCCCGTCGACCCCCACCCGGGCTCCCGGGGCAAGTCGGCGGCCGAGGTCGTCCTCACCGTGCTCCACGCCGGGGGCAAGTTCGGCGGCGAGGGCTACAAGGTCTCGGGCGGCCTGCACGGCGTGGGCGTGTCGGTGGTCAACGCCCTCTCCAAGCGCCTCGAGCTGGAGGTGGACCGGGAGGGCAAGCGCCACCGCCTGGTGTTCGTCAACGGCGGCAAGCCCGAGGGAAAGCTCGAGGTCGTGGGCAAGGCGCCGCGGGGTCGCACGGGCACGTGCGTCACCTTCTGGCCCGACGAGACCATCTTCTCCTCCGAGGGCACCGAGTTCCGGGCCACCACCATCCTCGAGCGGCTGCAGATCTACGCCTTCCTCAACAAGGGCCTCGAGGTCCGCTTCCGCGACGAGCGTGCCGGCCACGAGCAGGAGCAGACGTTCAAGTACGGCGGCGGCATCACCGACTACGTCCGCCACCTGAACGCGTCCAAGGACGCGTTGTTCAAGCGCGTCGCCCACTTCGAAGCGGCCGAGGCCGACCAGGAGATCGAGGCCGCGCTGCAGTGGAACACCGGCTACTACGAGGGCATCTACAGCTACGCCAACGGCATCGCCACCATCGAGGGCGGCATGCACGAGGAGGGGTTCAAGAAGTCCCTCACCAACGTGGTGAACCGCTACGCCCGGGCGGCCAAGCTGCTCAAGGAGAAGGACGACAACCTCCTGGGCGAGGACATCCGCGAGGGCCTCACCGCCATCGTCAGCGTCAAGCTGCGCGAGCCCCAGTTCGAAGGGCAGACCAAGGCCAAGCTGGGCAACGTCTCCATCCGCTCACTGGTCGAGCGGGTGACCAACGAGAAGTTCAGCGAGTGGCTGGAGGAGCACCCTACCGAGGCCCGCCAGATCGTGGCCAAGGGCGTGCAGGCGGCCCGGGCCCGGCTGGCCGCCCGCCAGGCGCGCGAGCTCACCCGGCGCAAGACCCTGCTCGAGGGCGCCGGCCTTCCGGGCAAGCTGGCCGACTGCTCGTCGCGCGACCCCAAGGAGTCCGAGCTCTTCATCGTCGAGGGCAACAGCGCCGGCGGCTCGGCCATCAACGCCCGCGACCCGGTCACCCAGGCCATCCTCCCGATCCGCGGCAAGATCCTCAACGTCGAGCGGGCCCGCGTCGACAAGATGCTGAAGAACATCGAGATCCAGTCGCTCATCTCGGCCATCGGCGCCAACGTGGGCGAGGAGTTCGACGTCTCCAAGATCCGCTACGACAAGGTGATCATCCTGGCCGACGCCGACGTCGACGGGAACCACATCCGCACCCTGCTGCTCACCTTCTTCTTCCGCCAGATGAAGGACCTGGTCGAGCAGGGCCACGTCTACATCGCCCAGCCGCCGCTGTACTCCACCATCGTGGGCAAGGAGAAGGTGTACCTGAAGGACGACACGGCGCGCGACCGGTTCGTGGCCCAGCACCCCGGCAAGAGGCACGAGTTCGCCCGCCTCAAGGGCCTGGGCGAGATGGACTTCGGGGAGCTCAAGGAGACCACCATGGACAAGGAGCGCCGCACCCTGCTCCAGGTCTCCGTCGAGCAGGCCGCCCTGGCCGACGACGTGTGCTCCATCCTCATGGGCGAAGACGTCGAGCTGCGCAAGCACTTCATCCAGACCAACGCCAAAGACGTGAGATTTCTCGACATATGACCGACATCCCCACCCAGGAGCCGCCCGGGGCCGAGCCCATCGAACTCCAGACCGAGATGGAGCAGTCCTTCCTGGTCTACGCCCTCTCGGTCATCACCTCGCGCGCCCTGCCCGACGTGCGCGACGGGCTCAAGCCGGTGCACCGCCGCATCCTCTACGACATGTTCGACCAGGGCTTCCGGCCCGACCGCACCATGGTCAAGTGCGCCCGCATCACCGGCCACGTCATGGGCCAGTACCACCCCCACGGCAACCAGGCCATCTACGACGCCCTGGTGCGCATGGCCCAGCCGTTCAGCCTCCGCCACCCCCTGATCGACTTCCACGGCAACTACGGCTCCCCCGACTTCGAACCGGCGGCGGAGCGCTACACGGAGTGCCGGCTGTCCCAGCTGGCCATGCAGATCCTGGCCGGGATCGACGAGGACACGGTCGACTTCGTCGACAACTACTCGGGCGACTTCACCGAGCCCAGCGTGCTGCCCGCCCGCTTCCCCAACCTGCTGGTCAACGGCAGCCAGGGGATCGCGGTGGGCATGGCCACCAACATCCCGCCCCACAACCTGGGCGAGGTGATCGACGCCACCCTCCACCTCATCGACCACCCGGAGGCCACCCCCGACGACCTCATGGCCTTCGTGAAGGGGCCGGACTTTCCCACAGGCGCGTACATCCTGGGGAGATCCGGGATCATGGACGCCTACCGCACCGGTCGGGGCTCGGTGCGCATGCGGGCCCGGGCCGAGATCGTCGAGGGCCGAACCCACACCGAGATCGTGGTCAGCGAGCTGCCCTACCAGGTGAGCGTGTCGTCGGTGGCGTCGAAGATCGCCGATCTGGTCGACTCCCGCCAGATCGAGGGCATCCGCGACATCAAGAACCTCTCGGCCGGTGAGGACACCAAGCTCGTCGTCTACCTGAAGCGCGACGCCAACGCCAACGTCGTCCTCAACAACCTCTACAAGCACACCCCGCTGCAGACCAACTTCCCGGTGAACATGGTGGCCCTGGTCGACGGGGTGCCCCGCACCCTGAACCTGGTCCAGGCCCTGCAGGCCTACATCGACCACCAGGTCGTCGTCATCACCCGCCGGTCCCAGACCCGGCTGCGCAAGGCCCAGGAGCGGGCCCACATCGTCGAGGGCCTGCTCAAGGCGCTCGACATGATCGACGCCATCATCGCTCTGATCCGCGGCTCCGACGACCGCGACGCCGCCCGCCAGGGCCTCATGGCCGCCCCGTTCGAGTTCAGCGAGGTCCAGGCCAACCACATCCTCGACATGACCCTGTCCCGCCTCACCCGGCTGGGCCGCTCCCAGCTGGAGGAGGAGCTGGCCAAGCTGCGGGAGACCATGGCCGAGCTCGAGGCCATCCTCAGCGACCCCGACAAGCTGCGCCAGGTCATCAAGGACGAGATGGGGGAGATCAGGGGCAAGCACGCCAGCCCCCGCCGGGCCGAGATCACCTTCGACCCCGGCGACCTCGACAACCTCGACCTCATCGACGACGAGGATCTCGTCGTCACCATGACCCACGCCGGCTACGTGAAGACGGTGCCGTCCGACGCCTTCCGCACCCAGGGCCGGGGCGGCCGGGGCATCGCCGGGGCCAAGCTCAAGGACCAGGACTACGTCGAGCGGATCATCCACACCACCGCCCACGCCTACCTGCTGTTCTTCTCGAACCGGGGCAAGGTCTACCGGCTGCGGGCCCACGAGATCCCCATGAAGGAGCGCACGGCCCGGGGCACGGCCATCGTCAACCTGCTCCAGCTCGACCCGGGCGAGCGCATCCAGGCCATCATCGACACCCGCGACTACGAGACCGCCCGCTTCCTCTTCTTCGCCACCAGGCGGGGCATGGTCAAGAAGACCCGCTTCTCCGAGTACGACTCGTCCCGGCGCGACGGCCTCATCGCCATCAGCCTCAAGGACGACGACGAGTTGGTGCGGGTCATCCAGACCAGCGGGGGCGACGACATCTTCATGGTCAGCCGCCTGGGCACCACCATCCGGTTCTCCGAGGACGAGGTCCGCCCCACCGGCCGCTCGGCCCAGGGCGTGATCGGCATGCGCCTGCGCTCCGGCGACGAGGTCGTCTCGTGCGACGTCACCCGCGAGGGCGTCGACCTGCTCATCGTCACCGAGAGCGGCCACGGCAAGCGCACCAAGCTTCAGCATTTCCCGCGCAAGGGCCGGGGCACCATGGGCGTCATCGGCATCCGGCTGGCCCGCGGCCGGGGGAAGGTGGTCGCCGCCCTCATGGTCGCTCCCGAGGACGAGCTCCTGGTCATCTCCTCGGCCGGCGTCACCAACCGCCAGCGGGTGGGCGGCATCTCCTCCCAGGGGCGCGACGCCACCGGCGTGCGCATCGTGAACCTCGACGAGGGCCAGACGGTCGCCGCCGTCGCCCCCGTCCTCAACGCCGACGACTGATCCGAACCGGTGACGCTGAACCGCGCCTGACGCCGTTCAGCGTCACCAGTTCGATGCCTCTTCCCCTCCTGAGCTGACGCGCGCTCCCAGGAGGGGCACATGCATCGCAACCAACAGGGCTCAACCCTGCCGTTCATGGCCCTGGCCATCGTCCTGGCCGGGGTCTCGGTCGTTCTCTTGGGCCGGGTCGGGGGGGCGGCCACCGCCCGGGCCGGGGCCCGCAGTGCGGCCGACGCCGCCGCCCTGGCCGGAGCGGCAGCCGGGCGGTCCGCCGCCCAGCAGCTGGCCCAGGCCAACGGGGCCGAGCTGCTGTCGTACGAGGAGATCGGCCACGACACCAAGGTGCGGGTGCGGCTGGGCGTGGCCGAGGCCACCGGCCGGGCCCGGCGGGTCGGGGACCGGGACGGGACCGGCACCGGCATCACCAAGGGGCTGGCGGCGGCCATGCGGGCCGCCCTGGCCCGGGCCGAGCAGCTGCTCGGGCGCAAGGTCCCGATTACGTCCGGCTACCGGTCGAGCGAGCGACAGGCCGAGCTGTACGCGGCCCGGGCCGCCAACCCCTATCCGGTCGCCCCACCCGGCTCGTCCATGCACGAGAAGGGCCTGGCCATCGACGTCCCGGCCGATTTCGTCCCCACCCTGCTGGCGGTGGCGGCCAAGGCTGGGCTGTGCCAGCCCTATCCCGGCGACGACCCCATCCACTTCGAGGTGTGCCGGTAAGGTGAGGTCCGCGGCGGCAACCGGCAGTTTCGCGACTACGTTCGCGTTCATCCCGGTATGAGAAGGAGCCCCGTAGCGCAGGGACGGCGTGTCCGTCTTGTCGTTCGCCGAGTCGAGCCGTGGACGGTTCTCAAGTTCTCGGTGCTGCTCTTCGCGACCCTCTACCTGGTGAT
>JBOGIE010000071.1:0-10933 GCA_050742435.1 Acidimicrobiales bacterium
GGGCCGACAACATCCTCGACATCTTCGACGGCTACGACGTCATCGTCGACGGCACCGACAACTTCCCCACCCGCTACCTGGTGAACGACGCGTCGCTGGTCAAGCGCATCCCCGTCGTCCACGGCTCAATCTTCCGGTTCGACGGCCAGATCACCGTGTACCAGCCCTACGTCGGCCCGTGCTACCGCTGCCAGGTGCCCGAGCCGCCTCCGGCCGAGCTGGCCCCCTCGTGCTCCGAGGCCGGCGTGCTGGGCGTGCTGCCCGGCATCATCGGCTCCATCCAGGCCATGGAGGCCATCAAGCTGATCCTCGGCCTGGGCGACCCCCTGGTCGGCCGGCTGCTGGCCTACGACGCCCTGGACGAGTCGTTCCGCACCTTCAAGCTCAACCGCGACCCGGCCTGCCCGGCCTGCGGGTCCGACGCCGGCGAGATCGTCATCGCCGAGTACGACGAGCTCTGCATGCCCCACCCCAAGCAGCAGCCCGCGGCGTAAGGGCCCCGGGGGTTCTGCTCGGCGGGTAGCGGGTCCCCGGGCTGTCAAGGAGGGAACGGCTTCACGGCATCAAGCCACCTGCGTGGCCGGCTCACACCCTCAAACGCCGGCTCTTCGGTCGGACATGTCCCGGGGACCCGGGGGAAGCTTACGACAGGTGTGCGAGGAACGGAAGGCCTCAAAGGGCCGGGCCGACCTGCGGCCTGTGAGTCGCGGCAGGGCAATTGCCCAAGAAGCGCTTGCGATCGTCGATCGGGCTTGTACAATCGAACGTACATTCGAGAGGCCAGCCCTCTCCTCGGTCAGGCCCTCCGATCCCGGAGACGGCTGCGATGTGCGAACGACTGGCGGAGCTCGAAGCGGGAATGCGCCGGTTTGCCGCGTCCTTCGACGCCGCGGTGCTCTCTGCCGACCAGGCCGGAAGCGTCGTGGCCGGGGCGGCGGCACTAGAGCGGATGGCCGCCACGGTCAAGGCGCTGGCCGCGGCGCGGATGGCCGACACCGGTGCGTGGAAGGCCTCGGGCGAGCGCTCCGCCGCCCATGCCCTGGCCCGGTCCACCGGCACGTCGGTCGGTCAGGCGTCCGAGTCGCTGGCGACCGCCAAGCGGCTGCGAACCTTGCCCCTGCTCGGTGCTGCGGCCCGGGCCGGGGAGCTGTCCTTCCAGCAGGCGGCTGCGGTGGCCGATGCGGCGAGCGCCGATCCTGCGGCCGAGCACCGCCTCCTGGCCAAGGCCAAGCGCTCGTCGCTGGCCGAGCTGCGGGAGGAGTGCGCCCGGACGAAGGCGGCGGCGCTGCCCGATGCCGAGGCTCGCCGGCGGGCCATCCACGCCCAGCGGTTCCTGCGCTCGTACCTCGATGGCGAGGGCGCGTGGAATCTACGCATGCGCGACAACCCCGAGGTCGGGGCGGCCGTCATGGCCGCCATCGAGCCCATCCGCGACCGGCTCTTCCGAGCGGCGCGGGCCGAGGGCCGCAAGGAGCCGACCGAGGCCTACGCCGCCGACGCCCTGGCCGAGCTGGCCACCAAAGGACCGAGCAACGCCCGGGCCCGGGCCAAGACCATCGTGCGGGTCGATCTGGATGCGCTCCTGCGGGGGCGGGCCATCGAGGGCGAGACCTGCGAGATCGCCGGCTTCGGCCCGGTGGCCGTCTCGGCCGTGCGGGAGCTGCTCGACAGCGGCGATCCGTTCCTGGCCGCGGTGGTCACCAAGGGGGAGCAGGTCGTGGGGGTGGCCCACCTCGGTCGAAGACCGACCGCCGCCCAACAGACCGCGCTGGAGTGGCTCTATCCGACCTGCGCGGCCGAGGGATGTTCCGCCGGCACGTGGCTGGAGAACGACCACCGGGTCGACTGGGCCACCACCCATCTCACCGTCCTCGACCTCCTCGACCGGCTGTGCTCGCACCACCACGACCTCAAGAGCCTGGACGGCTGGGCCCTGGTCGAGGGCCAGGGCAAGCGTCCGTTCGTCCCACCGGATGATCCCCGCCATCCCCGCTCCGCGCACGCCCCACCCGTGGTGGCCGCATGACGCGGCCATCCAAAGGGCTACGACCCGGGACGGACCTCGATCGACCGGTGCTCGATGGGCAGGTCCCCATTGTTGTGGGCGGGGAGTGGCTCGGCCGGCCGGCGCGGTCGGCGGCGGCGGAGGCCGCGGCGGCGCTCCCAGCCGGGGGTGGCCTCGACCGTGCGGGGGTCGAGCAGGTCGCGCAGGCCGTCACCGGCCAGGTTGAACGCCAGCACCATCAGGGTGATGGCCATCCCCGGGTACCACAGCAGCTGCGGCGCCCGGTCGAGGAAGCTGCGGGCCTCGGCCAGCATGGCGCCCCACTCGGGGGTCGGCGGCCCCACCCCGAAGCCCAGGAAGGACAGGCCGGAGACGACCAGCAGCGTGTTGCCCAGGTCGATGGTGCTGAACACGATCGTGGGGCCGATCAGGTTGGGCGCGATGTGGCGGAACATGATCCGTGGTCTGGTCGCCCCGACCGCCCGGGCCGCTTCCACGAAGGCCTGCTCGCGGATCTTGAGCGTCATGCCCCGTACCAGCCGGGCGTAGCGCGGCCACTGCACGAGGATGATCGTGATGATCAGGTTGCGTAGCCCCTGCCCGAGCAGGCCGACCACGACCAGGGCCAGGATCAGGGTGGGGAGCGACAGCAGGATGTCGACGGCGCGCATGATGGCCGTGTCGGCGAGGCGCCCGTACATGCCCGCCACCAGGCCCAGGACGGTGCCGAGCAGCGTGATCCCCACGGTGGCGCTCAAGGCCATCCCGAGGGAGAGGCGGGCGCCGTGGAGGAGCCGGGCGAAGACGTCCCGGCCCAGGTTGTCCGTGCCCAGCGGGTGGCTGCGGCTGATGGACGCGAAGCGGTTGGAGAAGTCGGTCTGGACGGGGTCGTGGCGGGCCAGCCAGGGGGCCAGCGCGGCGCCCAGGACGACCAGGGTGATGATGACCAGCCCCACCATCGCCGTCCGGTCCTTGACCAGGCGGCGGAACAGCCGGCGCCGTACCGGGACGAAGGTCTCGCCCGCCTGGCGGAGGACGGCTTCAGACGCGCTCAAGGTCGCGGTCCAGGCGGATGCGGGGGTCGAGGAAGCCGTAGAGCATGTCGACGAGCAGGTTGGCGGCCAGGTAGATGGCCCCCGTGACCAGCACCGCGGCCTGGATGAGCGGGTAGTCCCGCTGGTTGATGGCCTCCAGGGTGAGCAGGCCCAACCCGGGCCAGGCGAAGATGAACTCGGTGATCACCACGCCTTCGAGCAGGCTGCCGAGGACGGTGCCGACATAGGTCACCACCGGGATCGAGGCGTTGCGCAGGCCGTGCCCGAGGACGACCCGGAGCGAGCCGAGTCCCTTGCTCTTGGCGGTGCGCACGTAGTCCTCGGTGAAGACCTCGAGGAGGCTGGCCCGCAGGAGCCGGGAGATGATGGCCGCCGGCGTGATGGCCACGACGATCGCCGGCATGATCAGGCTGCTGAGGCCCTGCCGGCCGGCCACGGGCAACAGCCCCCATTCGGTCGCCAGCCGGACGATCAGCAGGTAGGCGAGGAAGAACGACGGTATGGACGCGCCGAACAGGGCGGCGACGCGGAAGAGCTGGTCGGTCCAGTGCCGGTGGAACATGGCCGCCAGCACGCCGACCGGGACGCCGACCACGCCGATCAGGAGGAGCGAGGCGGCCGTGAGCTCCAGGGTGGCGGGGATGCGCTCGGCCAGCTCGGTGGAGACCGGCCGGCGCCTCGAGAACGACTCCCCGAGGTCGCCGGTCACCATTCCCTTGAGCCACGACCCGTACTGGACCAGGAACGGCCGGTCCAGGCCGAGCTCCACCTTGGCCCGCTGGATGTCCTGGGCCGTGGCCTCCTGGGATCCCGACCGCTTCCGGGCGTACTCCTCAGCCGGATCGCCCGGTGCGTTCGTGACCAGGAGAAAGATCAGGAACGAAAGGGCGAGAAGGGTCGGGATGGCGACCAGGAGGCGGCGGGCGAGGTACCTCGCCACCTCCTGGCTACCTGCCCGAGGACATCGTCAGGCTGAACCAGGTCTGGTTGGTGAAGGAAGGGTGGGGGTCGCCAAGGTTCACGTTCCTCGACATGCCGTAGATGCGGAACGCCCCGGCCAGGGGGACGACCAGATAGTCCTTGTTGGTCAGGATCTGCATCATGGTGGCCGCCGCCTGCTGGACCTCGGCCGTGGTCTTGGCCTGGTCGGACTTCACGACCTCGGCCTCGAAGGCCGGGCCGTTGGGCGTGGCGGGAGGAGCTCCCGGGGCGAACTGGACGTTGGTGGCGCTCCGGGCGGCCATCCGCAGCACGGGAAGGAACGCCGGGTTGCCGTCGTTCTGGTTCGGCGGTTCCAGGTCGAGGTCGAAGTCGCCCTTGCCCTGGGCGTAGAGCGAGTTGCGGGTGGCCACGTCGGGCGTGCGCTTGATCTCCACGTCGATGCCCACGTCCTTGAGGTTCGACTGGATCAGGACGAGGGCCTGGTCGGAGACCTCCTGCTGGCCCAGGAGCTTGAGCGAGAGCCGCCTGCCGTCCTTGGACCGGATGCCGTCCGAGCCGACCCGCCAGCCGGCCTCGTCGAGCACCCGGCGGGCGCGGGTCAGGTCGAGGGGTATGGGCGCCACCAGGCTGGCCGAGCTACCGAGCACCGATTCGGGGGCCATCCACCGGCCCGGCTCGCCGTTGCCGTCGAGCACCACGTCGACGTAGGCGTCCCGGTCGATGCTGAAGGAGACGGCTTCCCGTACCGCGGGGTCCTGGGTGATGCGACCGTCGAGCTTGTTGACGTAGAGCAGGTGGTTGCGGCCGGGCTCCGAGCGCACGACCTTGAAGTTCGGGTCGCTCTCCAGGGTGTCGGTGGCGTCGGGCGGGAGGTCGATGGCGATGTCGGCCTGGCCGGACTTCAGGGCCTCCAGGCGGGTCTGGGGGTCCGGGTAGAAGCGGATGCTCATCTTCCGGACCTTGGGCTTCTCACCCCAGTAGTTGTCGTTGCGCACGAACGAGGCGGTCTGCTTCGGGGTGTAGCTCTCGTACTTCCAGGGGCCGGTGCCGGCGTAGGGCGGGGTGTCGTTGTGGGTGTTGGCCTTCACGATGGCGCCCTCGGGGTGCACGATCTGCTCGGGCAGGCGCAGGTTGGGCGTGACCGGCGTGAAGTCGACGGTGAAGTCGTCGATCTTCTTGACCGAGTCGGGGCCCAGGGTGTTCAGCACCGTGGTCAGCGTCTTGCCCTCGGGCTGGCGCACGCCCCAGGTCCACACCACGTCGTCGGCGCTGAACGGGGTGCCGTCGTGGAACGTCACGCCCCGGCGGAGGAAGAACCGCCACGTCCTGCCGTCCGGCTGCAGCTCCCAGCGCTCGGCCAGACCCGGCTTCAGCGTGTAGTCGGAGCCGAGGTAGATGAGCGGCTCGTACACCTGGACGTTGTAGACGTACATGAAGTGGTACGACTTGGCGCCGGTACCACCCTCGGTCCACTGGTCCTCGTTGGCCGCCACGCGGACCTCGGCGTTGAGGTCGGGTTGGCCGGTGGTCTGGCCTCCGGCGCCCTCGTCGGTGTCGGAGCCGCCACCGCAGGCCGCGGCCAGCAGGCCGAGCAGGATGACGAGAGCGAGTGCTTTGCGGCGCATGATGGATCCCCCTGAAGATGTCCCCGAGGCGGCAAGTGCCCAGCGCACCCTGTGGCCGTCCTCTACCGCGATTGTGGCATGCGTACAACGTTCGCGCACGCCGCCGCCTACTCTCGGAGCCCGATGAGCGCGGTCCTCGAGATCACCGATCTGGAGGTCACCTTCCCCGCCGCCGAGGGTGCGGTGTCGGCCATACGCGGCGTCGACCTGGCCCTCGACCCGGGCCAGGTCCTCGGCGTGGTGGGTGAGTCCGGGTCGGGCAAGACGGTCACCATGCTGGCCACCCTGGGCCTCCTGCCGGCCACCGCCGAGGTCAAGGGCTCGGTGCGCTACAAGGGCCGCGAGCTGCTCGGGCTGCCGGCGTCGGAGCTGCGCAAGGTCCGTGGCTCCGGGATCGCCATGATCTTCCAGGACGCCCGGACCTCGCTGAACCCGGTCCACACCATCGGCCACCAGATCGTCGAGGGCATCCGCATCCACCATCCCGAGGTCCACCGCAAGGACGCGTTCAAGCGGGCGGTGGAGCTCCTCGGCCTGGTCGGCATCCCGCAGCCGGACAAGCGGGCCAACGACTACCCCCACCAGTTCTCGGGCGGCATGTGCCAGCGGGCCATGATCGCCATGGCCGTCGCCAACGAGCCCGACGTCCTGGTGGCCGACGAGCCCACCACCGCCCTCGACGTCACCATCCAGGCCCAGATCCTCGACCTCCTCCGCGACATCCGCCGGGACAAGGGCGTGGCCATCGTGCTCATCAGCCACGACCTGGGCGTCGTGGCCGGCCTGGCCGACAAGGTGGCGGTGATGTACGCCGGCCGGGTGGTGGAGCGGGGCTCGGTCGACGACGTGTACGACCGCCCCCGCCACCCCTACACCCAGGGCCTGCTGGACTCGATCCCCCGCCTCACCGACAGCGGCCACGGCCTGCTGCGCTCGATCGGCGGCGGGGCGCCGTCGCTCCTCCGCCTGCCGTCGGGCTGCGTCTTCCACCCCCGCTGCCCCTATGCCCGGCCCAACTGCGAGGTCGACGACCCCAGGCTCCGCCCGGTCGGCCCGGTGGAGGCGGCCTGCCACTACGCCGAGGAAGTCGGCGCCGAGAGCGTGCAACGGGCATGACCGAGACGGCGGGGACCACCGCCACGGCCGACGAGACCCACGAAGTCGAGCCCATCCTCAGGGTGCGCGACCTGGTCAAGGAGTTCCCGGTCAAGGGGGGCGGGAAGGTGCACGCCGTCTCGGGGGTCTCCTTCGACCTGATCGAGGGCGAGACGCTGGGCATGGTCGGCGAGTCCGGCTGCGGCAAGTCCACCACCGCCCGCTGCGTCCTCCGGCTGATCGAGCCGACCTCGGGCGTCGTCGAGTTCCGGGGCCGCAACGTCCTCGGCCTCAGCCGCAGGGAGCTGCGCAAGCTGCGGGCCGACCTCCAGATCGTCTTCCAGGACCCCTACGCCTCGCTCAACCCCCGAATGCAGGTGTGGTCGATCGTGGCCGAGCCCCTGATCGTGCACGGGACGCCGGCCAAGAAGGCCCGGGCCCGGGCCACCGAGCTGCTCGAGCTGGTCCGGCTCCGTCCCGAGCACGCCGGCCGGTACCCCCACGAGTTCTCCAGCGGCCAGCGCCAGCGCATCGGCGTGGCCCGGGCCCTGGCCCTCGAGCCCGACGTGCTGGTGCTCGACGAGCCGGTGTCCGCCCTCGACGTCAGCATCCAGGCCGGCGTGCTGAACCTGCTCGAGGAGCTGCGGGCCCAGCTCAAGCTGTCCTACCTGTTCATCGCCCACGACCTGTCCGTCGTCCGCCACATCTCCGACCGGGTGGCGGTGATGTACCTGGGCAAGATCGTCGAGATCGGCACCCGGGACGACATCTACAACCGACCGGCCATGCCCTACACCCAGGCCCTCTTGTCGGCGGTGCCGGTGCCCGACCCCGCGCTGGAACGGCGCCGCAAGCGGATCGTGCTGTCGGGGGACCTGCCCAGCCCGGTCGACCCGCCGTCCGGCTGCCGCTTCCGCACCCGCTGCTGGAAGGCCCAGGACATCTGCGCCGAGGAGGAGCCGGCCCTGATCGACCGGGGCCAGGGCCATCCCGCCGCCTGCCACTTCGCCGAGGAGCTGCAGGTCGTCCCTTGAGCACATCGAGCCCGATGCGCAGCTTCGACCCTCGCCGGGTCGGGGCCATGGAGTGCCGGGCCTGGGTGACGTACTACCGGCACGAGTGGGCGAAGCTGCTGGCGGCGTCGGTCGGCCTGGTCCGGGCCGGGTTCCGCATGCGATGGGACCGCACCCTGCGGGGGGCGTGGCTGGTGCTGCGGGCCAACCAGCTGTGGGCGCCGGTCGACAACGACCCCGACGGCGCCCGGCGGTGCATGGAGCGGTTCTACCGGCTCGTCGCCACCGACTCGGGCGAGTCCATCGACACCGCCGAGGCCGCTCGCCGGGAGGTCGAGTGGTGGCGGGTCCACCGGGCCGTCCAGCGGGGGCCCGAGGCCGACCGCGAGCGGCACCGGGCCGAACTGGTCGAGTCCCTCACCGACCTGTACTCCTACGTCTACGGCGACCAGCGGGACGACGTCCGCCCGGCGGCCGCCCTGCGGGCCGAGGCCATGGACGTGTCCGACCAGTGGGTCGCCGACGGATGCCGCCTCGACAGCCCGCTGGTCGACCGCGAGCGGGAGCTGCTGGTCCGCTCCTACGCCGCCCTGCTGGCCGTGGTCCACCGCCGGTCGTCCTAGCCTGGGCGCCGCCGTAACCTGGCCCTATGGCCGTGCGCTTCGTGATCATCGGGGGCGGGCCGGCCGGGAACCAGGCCGCCACCAGCGCCGCCCGGCTCGGCGCCAAGGTCACGCTGGTCGAGCGTGACGTGGTGGGCGGGGCCGCCCACCTGTGGGACTGCATCCCCTCCAAGGCCATGATCGCCACGGGCGGGGCCATGTCCTACGTGGAACGGGCGACGGGCATGGGCCTGGGCTCCCTCGACCCGGACCTCGACGTGGATGCCCTGAAGCGCCGCATCGTCTCCATCGAGGACCGCCTGCAACACTCCGTCGAGGACCTTCTCGGCGACCAGGGCGTGCGGGTCATGCGGGGCACGGGCCGCCTGGCCGGCGCCCACACGGTGGTGGTGGACACCCTCGACGGTGCCGAGGAGCTGGACGCCGATGCCATCCTCATCGCCACCGGGAGCCGTCCCCGCATCCCCGACTGGTGCCAGCCCGACGGCGACCGCATCCTCACCACCCGCCAGGCCTACCCGCCGGCGGTCATGCCCGAGGAGCTGGTGGTCATCGGATCCGGCGTCACCGGCGTGGAGTTCGTGCACATGTTCCGGTCGTTCGGCGCCGCCGTCACTCTGGTGGTCAGCCGCCAGCAGGTGCTCCCCAACAAGGACCCGGAGGTCGCCGCCGCGCTCGAGGACGAGTTCCTGCGCCGGGGCGTGCGGCTGCTCATGGGCGCCCGGGCGGTCGGCGTCGACCGCGAGGGCGACCGAGTGGCGGTGCGCTGCGACGACGGGCGGGTGGCCCCCGGCACCCACGCCCTGCTGGCCATCGGTTCTCTCCCCAACTCCGAGGGGCTGGGCCTCGACGAGGCGGGGGTCGAGGTCGACGAGCGGGGCTACGTCGCCATCAACCAGCACTGCCAGTCGAACCTGCCCCACGTGTACGCGGCCGGCGACGTGTCCGGGAAGCTCCCGCTCTCCTCGGTGGCCGCCATGCAGGGCCGGAAGATCGCCGAGCACGTCATGGGCCTCCAGGCCCGCGAGCACCGCCACCTCGACTACGACAAGGCGGCCCAGGCCGTCTTCACCGAGCCGGAGATCGCCGAGGTCGGCGTGGCCGAGGCCGAGGCCTTCGCCACCGGCCGCAAGATCCGGGTGACCAAGGTGCCCTTCTCGTCCAACCCCAAGGCCCTGATCAACCACGACGCCCGAGGGTTCGTGAAGATCGTGTCCGACCCGGCCACCGGGGTGGTGCTGGGCGGCTCGATCGTGGGCCGCCACGCCGCCGAGCTCATCTCCGTGCTGGCGTTGGCCGTGAACTGCAACCTGCGGGTGACCGACGTGGTCGACAGCCTCCTCGTCCACCCCTCCCTCGGCGAGTCCCTGAGCGAGGCGGCCGAGTAGCGCCGGGGTCACTCGATGACGAAGAGGACGTCGCCCGAGCCGACGTTGTCCCCGGCCGACACGTGGACCTCCCGCACGGTGCCGAGCCCCTCGGCGTCGACCGAGTTCTCCATCTTCATGGCCTCGAGGACGCACAGCCCCTGACCGGCGACCACCTCGTCGCCCACCGCCACCAGCACCTCGATGATCGTGCCCTGCATCGGCGCGGTGACCCGCCCGCCTGCCGCCCCCGCCCCGGCCGCACTCGACCGGCTCCTTGACGGGCGGGAGGCAGGCGCGGCGGGGGCACCGGCGCCTGCGCCCTGAGCCAGCTCGGGCAGCCACACCCGCACGTCGTAGCGCCGGCCGTCCACCTCGACGGCGACGTTGTGCGGCGACTCGCCCGGTGAGGAACCCACGGCGGACGGCCCGGTCGACGGCATGTCGGAGAAGTCCACCCGCTCCTCGACCCAGCGCGTGGAGTGGCGGTTCTCCACGAAGTCGGGGTGTTCGAGGATGCGCAGGTGGGCGGCGATGTTGGTGGCCACGCCCTCGATGGCCATCTCCCGCAGCACCCGCAGCATGCGGCGGCGGGCCTCCTCCCGGTCCGTGCCCCACGTGAGCACCTTGGCGATGAGGTTGTCGTAGTGCTGGGTGACGGCGTCGCCCTCGCCGTAGCCGGCGTCGATGCGCACGCCGAAGCCGCCGGGCCGGGAGAACCGGGTCAGCGTCCCCGGGGAGGGCATGAAGCGGCCACCGGCCACATCCTCGGCGTTGACCCGGCACTCGATGGCGTGGCCGCGGGGCGACAGGGCGTCCTGGCTGAACGACAACGGCTCGCCCGACGCCACCCGCAGCTGCTCGGCGACCAGGTCGATCCCGCACGCCAGCTCGGTGAGCGGGTGCTCGACCTGGAGGCGGGCGTTCATCTCCAGGAACCAGAACTCCCCGTCCTGGACGAGGAACTCGACGGTGCCGGCGTTGGTGTACCCGCAGGCCCGGGTGACGGCCACGGCGGCGTCGCCCATGGCCCGGCGCACCTCGGGCGACAACCCCGGGGCAGGGGTCTCCTCGATGAGCTTCTGGTGCCGGCGCTGGCTGGAGCAGTCGCGCTCGCCCATCCAGGCCACGTTCCCGTGGGCGTCGGCGAAGACCTGCATCTCCACGTGGCGGGGCCAGTCCAGGTAGCGCTCGACGTAGAGCTCGGG
>JBOGIE010000072.1:0-10877 GCA_050742435.1 Acidimicrobiales bacterium
TCTCGACCAGGTGGGCCAGCATGTCGAGCTGGACGGGCTGGAGCCGGCCGTAGGGGATCTTCACCCGCACCATCTGGTTGGTGCCGCCCTGGCGCTGGCCGTAGATGCCGTTGTTCAGGCGGAAGACGCGGAAGGCGTCCTCGTCCATCTCGCCCTTCTTGTGGAGGGCGAGCATGCGCTCGAACTTCTGGATGTCGGCCAGGGCGGCGGGGCTGATGGCGCCCGGCCCGACCTCGACGTCGATCGTCTGAGACATGGTGGCTCCCTCCTCCCGGGCAGGTTAGCAAGAAAACCTGACCGAATCGATCAGGAATCGCTCAGGCGACCTGGTTCCCCTGGGCTCAGGCGAGCCGTGAGCTGGCGCACCATGGCCGGCAGCCGGGGCGGATCGGGCCAGATCGGCGCCTCGATCCCCTCGTCGGTGGCGGCCGAGGCGCACACCGGCCCGACGCAGGAGGCGACGAGGCCGGTGTTGAAGGCGGCCCGGAGCGCGTCGGCGCGCCCGCCGGCGATCCGGAACAGGTTGTGGACCGCGGGCTGGGCGGTGAACGTCACCGCCTCGAGGTCACCGGCCAGGGCGGCGTCGACCAGGCGCTCGGCCGGGGCGGTGTCGCCGGGCAGGGCCCACTGGTAGACGGGCACCTCGACCACCTCGCCGGCCAGGGCCCGCAGGGCCTCGGTGGACGGGTGGCCCTCGGGCTCGAACAGCTGGACGGCCACCCGGGCACCGGCCACACTGGAGACCGAGAGGTGGTCGACGATCTCCTGCATGGTCTCGTCCGGCGCCCGCCACCAGACGTCGAGCCCGGCGCCGCGGGCGGCCGAGTTGGCCTTGGCCCCGCGGGCGACGACCCGGGCCCGGGCCAGCGCCGCCAGCAGGGCGTGGTCGAGGTCCCAACGGGCGGCCGCCTCCAGCCACCGCTTCATGCCCATGCCGGTGGTGACCACCAGGTAGTCGGGCGGCTGATCGGCCAGGGCCACCGTCGCCGACCGCAGGGACGCGCTCTGCGACAGGTCGATCGTGCGCAGGGTCGGCCCGTGGAGCACCTCGGCCCCGCGGTCGGCCAGCAGTCGGGCCTGCTCCTCCCACCGCCGGTCGGCGGTGACGCCGACGCGATGCGCTCCGCTCATCGTCGTGCCCGGGCGTCGGGGTCGCTGGACAGGTGGCGCACCACCTCGGGAAGGCGGCCGCTGGCGATGTCGGCGATGGTCACGACCTCGAGCACCGACCGCAACGTCGCCCGGGTGGCGATCCAGACGTCCTGCAGGGGGGTGGCCGCACCCCGGTACTCGACCTCCTCGGGCGCCTCGCCGCGGACATCGGCCAGCGGGCCCTCGACGTAGCGGATGACGTCGGCGACGGTGATCGACTCGGGCGGCACCCGCAGCCAGTAGCCGCCCACCGCGCCCCGCTGGCTGGCGACGACCCCGGCCCGGCGCAGGTCGCTGAGGATGTTCTCGGTGAACTTGAGCGGGATGTCCTGGGCGGCGGCGATGGCGTCGCCCTTCAGCGGTCCGGTCCCGGCTGCGGCGGCCAGCTCGGCCAGGGCCCGCACGGCATAGTCGACCTTGGCCGAGACTCGCACGGCCCGAGTCTCGCGCTCATGGCCCGTGGTCGATGAGACCCCAGCGGCGGCGGATGGCGACGTCGGCCCGGCCGAAGACGGTGTCGACCACGATGCCGATCACGAGGATCACGATCATGAGGGCCAGCATCTGGTCCGAACGGGAGAATTCGCGGGCGAACTGGAGCTGGTCGCCGATCGACGGCCGGTTGGCCACGATGACCAGGAGCTCGCCGGCCATGAGGCTGCGCCAGGCGAAGGCCCAGCCCTGCTTGAGACCACCCACGTAGGCCGGCAGGGCGGCGGGAAGGACCACGTGGCGGTAGAGGCGGATGCCGTGCGCGCCGACCATGCGCCCGGCCCGGAGCATGAGCGGGGGGACGTGGTCGACGCCGGCGATGAGGCCGTTGGCGATCGACGGGGCGGCGCCGAGCACGACCACGAACAGGATGGCCCGCTCGGTGAGGCCGAACAGCAGGATGGCCTGCGGGAACCAGGCGATGGACGGCATGGTCTGCAACCCGGTGATCAGCGACCCCACCGCGCTGCGCAGGAGGCCGCAGCGGGCCACGGCCATGCCGAGCAGGGAGCCGATGACCAGGGCCAGGGCGTAGCCGGTGACCGCCCGGCGCATGGTGATGCTGACAGCCGTCCAGAACTTGCCCGTGCCGAGGAGGTCGAGGAGGGCGGGCAGCACCTGGTCGGGACCGGGCAGGACGTAGTCGTCCTTCCAACCCGACCACACCACCGCCTGCCAGATGCCCAGGGCGAGGGCGATGGCGGCCAGCTTCGGCCACGCCGTCGACCACACCTGCCGGGCCCGGCTGCGGCGGCTCCCGAGGTGGGCCTCCAGGGCGTCGAGCCCGGCCAGCTCGGCGGCGAGCTTGCCGCCGGTCTCAAGCACCCTCGTCGCCATGGCGGCGGACCTCCGCCCGCAGCCGGTCGGTGACGCGGGCGGCGAGGGTCATGACCTCGGGGGAGTCGATGCGGCGGGGCCGGTCGATGGTGACGGGGAACTCCTCGGCCACCTTGCCCGGGAGGCTGGTGAGCAGGACGATGCGGTCGGACAGGCGGGCGGCCTCCCGGACGTTGTGGGTGACGAACACGATCGTCAGGCCGGTGCCGGCCCACACCTGCTCGAGCTCGTCGTGGAGGAGGTCGCGCGTCATGGCGTCGAGGGCGCCGAACGGCTCGTCCATGAGGAGGATCTCGACGTCCTGGGCCAGGGCCCGGGCCAGGGCGGCCCGCTGGCGCATGCCGCCCGACAGCTCGTGGGGCCGGCGCCCGCCCTGGCCGCCCAGGTGGACCCGTTCGAGCAGCTCGTCGGCCCGGCGCCGCCGATCGGCCCGGCCCACGCCGGCCAGGCGCAGGGGCAGGGCGACGTTGTCGCGCACGGTCAGCCAGGGGAAGAGGGCGGCCTCCTGGAACATGAGGGCGGTCCGGCCGTGCACGCTCACCTGGCCGACGGTCGGCCGGTCGAGCCCGGCGATCAGGTTCAGGCTCGTCGACTTGCCGCAGCCCGAAGCTCCGACCAGGCACACGAACTCGCCGCGGGTCACCTCCAGGGTGACGGCCTCCAGGGCCACCACGGCATCGACCCCCTGGCCGAACGCCTTCGAGACGCCCCGCAGGGCGATGGCCGTCCGGGTGCTGGGCGGGGCGGTGATGGTCATCCCTGGACCTCGGGCTGGTCGGCGGCCTTGAGGACCGCGTTGAGGACGGTCAGGTCGTAGATCCCCTTGAGGTCGACCTTGCCCAGCAGGCCCACGTCGTGGGCGTGGCCGGCCGACACCGTCAGCGACGAGGCCACGGGGTCGTTGGTGAACTCGAGGTTCCGCCACGAGGCCTGGAGCACGGCGTCGGCCACGCCCCTGCCGGTGACGGTGGTGATGGCCCGGTTCACCAGCCGCAGGGCCTCGGCCGGGTTGTCGTGGACCAGCTGGTTGGCCCGGACCTGGCCCTCGACCAGCCGGCGCACGGCCTCGGGGTGCTCCTCGAGGAACTTGGTGCGCACGACCAGGTGGGTGGTCACGAACCGGCCGTCCGGCCACAGCGTGCGCTCGTCGACCAGCACCTTGCCACCCCCCTCCTGGACCAGGCGGGTGGCCCACGGCTCGGGCACCCACCCCCCGTCGATCTGGCCGGCGCGGAAGGTCTCCAGGGTCTGCGCGTTCTCCTGGGGCACGATGGACACGTCGCCCCCGCCCTCCAGGTCGGCCTTCAGGTTGTTGGCCCGGAGCCAGTGGCGCAGGGCGACGTCCTGGGTGCCGCCCCGCTGCGGGGAGGCCAGCTTCCGGCCCTTGAGGTCGCCCGGGCCGTTGATCGAGGGCTTGACCACGAGGGACGCGCCGCCCGACGTGGCGCCGGAGACGATGCGGATGGCCTGGCCGCCGGACTGCACGTGGGCGTTGATGGCCGGGTTGGGGCCGATGTAGGTGGCGTCGAGGGCGCCGGAGAAGAGCGCCTCCACCGCAGCGGGGCCGGCGTTGAAGGTCTTCACCTCCAGGCCGTCGTCGCCCAGGGCGGCCTTGAAGACGCCGCTCTCCACGCCGACCAGGGCGGTGGCGTGGGTGACGTTGGGGAAGTACCCGAGGCGGACCTTCGTGGTCCCGGCCGCGCCGGTGGGCGGGCTCCCGCCGCCGCAGCCGGTCGCCAACAGCCCGGCCGCCAGCGCGGTCGCCAAACCCGACCTTCTCAATCGCATTTGTGCACAATAGCGGGCGAGGGCACCCGGTCAAGCCCAATCCCGGGAAAGTTGATCATGTTTGTCAGGAATTGATACGGTGCCCTCCGTGGTCGATCTGTCCCAGGGGCTCACCGTCTGGCTCACCGGCCTCCCCTCGGCCGGGAAGACCACGATCGCCCACGCCCTGGAGAAGCGCCTGCTGGCCGAGGGCCACCGGGTCGAGGTGCTCGACGGCGACGTCCTGCGCACCCACCTCACCCGCGGCCTGGGCTTCTCCCGGGAGGACCGGGAGGAGAACGTCCGCCGCATCGGCTTCGTCGCCCACCTCCTGTCCCGCAACGGGGTGGTCGTGCTCGTCTCGGTGATCTCCCCGTACCGCTCGGTGCGCGACGAGCTGCGCGAGCTTCACGCCGGGCGCTTCTTCGAGGTCCACGTGGCCACCCCGCTCGAGGTGTGCGCCGAGCGCGACGTCAAGGGGCTCTACGCCCGGCAGCGGGCCGGGGAGCTGACCGGGCTGACCGGCGTCGACGACCCGTACGAGCCGCCGCTGCACCCCGACGTCGTCGTCCAGACCCAGAACCAGACCCTCGAGCAGTCCGTGGAGACCCTGTGGCAAGCGTTGCACTCGTAAGCGGCCCGAGCGGCCGGTCGGGGCGGCTGGCCGACGAGCTGGCCGAGCTCAACCGGTCGTTCGAACGCCAGCCGGCATCGACGATCGTCCAGTGGGCCGTCGACCGGTTCCACCCCCACCTGTCCCTGCTGGCGTCCATGACCGACGCCGTGCTGGTCGACATGGCCGTCAAGGCGGAGCCGTCGATCGAAGTGGTCTTCATCGACACCGGCTACCACTTTCCCGAGACGCTGGAGACGGTGGAGGCGGTGCGTCGCCGGTACGGGCTGAACCTGCGCATCGTCACCGCCGGTCCCGAGCCCGCGCCCCTGGTCGACGGGTGCTGCTCGGCCAGCAAGGTGCGCCAGCTGGACCGGGCCCTGGTCGGCCGCAAGGCGTGGCTGAGCGGCCTGCGGCGCGCCGAGGCCCTGACCCGGGCCGACGCGCCGATCGTGGGCCTCGACCCCCGGGGGCTGGTCAAGGTCAACCCCCTGGCCGCCTGGACCGACGAGGACCTGGCCGGCTACATCGCCGAGCACGACGTGCCGGTCAATCCCCTGGTGTACCAGGGGTACCCCTCGGTGGGCTGCCAGCCCTGCACCCGGCCGGTGGCGCCGGGCGCCGACCCCCGCTCCGGGCGCTGGGCCGGGTCCGACCGCACGGAGTGCGGGCTCCACGTCTAAATGGGTATGACGCGCTCCTGAGCGAGCCGTTTCTCAGGAGGCACCGTCGATGGACGACAAGGAAAAGCAGGCTGAGGATACCGAGTCCGAGGGGTCGGACAGTGGCGGCACGATCAACGACCCCCTGACCAGGGACGTCGAGGCCCCCCGGAAAGAGTTCCAGGGCCGCAAGCCGAAGGACGGGTAACCGCTCAAGCCGGGCTCCCGTCCGGTCGATATCTCCTTCTGCCGCAGAGACGCGGACAGGGGGGACCTGCACGTGATCGACCTCGACCGAATGGATGAGCAGCTGGCCTCGGCGGTGACCGGCGGGCCCCGACAGGCCATGCGTGCACCCGCCCCTGCACCCCCGCCGGCCGCGGCCGCCATCCCGCCCCCGCCGGTGCCCGCGCCTTCCGTGGCGGCCGAGCCGCGCCGCCGCGATCGTGTCCGCCGTCCCGGCCCGTCGCCTGCCACCCCGGTGGAGCTGCTGGAGCTGGGCATGGTGGCCGAGGCCGACGCGGCCGTGGGCACCGCCTCGCATCCCCGCGACGCCCTGACCTGGGCCACCATGCGGGCGCTGCTGGACGGTCGCCAGGAAGCCGTGCGCACCGGCGTCGAGGAGCTGCGGGCCCTGGCCCAGCGCACCGACGACCCCGAGGCCCGGTACCGCTACAGGATCCAGCGGTTCTGGGCCGCCTTCGAGTGGGGGACCAACGAGGAGCGTCTCGACGTCCTCGACCATTGCCGGGAGCGGGCCTACCGCTTCGACGAGCTGGACTGGTGGGGCAACCTCGTCCTGCTCCTCGCCGCCATGGGCAAGGAGGACGAGGCCGTCCGGGGCTTGGACGAGGCCGCCGCCCTGGTGGGCAGCGTGGCCAACCACCCTGCGGCCCTCGACCCCCTCACCAACCTCATCGAGGCCGCGGCCATGCTGGGCGACCCGGCCCGGGTGTCCACCGTCGCCCGCTTCCTCAAGTGGCCCGAGGGGCGGGTGGTCGTGGTCGGCCCGGGCGTGGTCTGCAAGGGGTCGGTCGACCGCTACCGGGCCCTCGGCCTGGCCGCCGCCGGGAAGTGGAGGCAGGCCGAGGAGTGCTTCCGCCAGGCCGAGGCCGTCCACCGGGACCTCGGCGCCGGGCCCCTGCTGGCCCGCACCCTCCGGCAGGCGTCGGGGGCCGGGGTCGCGGCCTGAGCTCAGTCGCCGGCCAGCAATTCCGCCGGCGCTCAGTCGCCGGCCAGCAATTCCGCCAGCTCGGCGGCGTTGGTCACCGCGTCGTCCCGGTAGCAGTTGTTCATGAGGACGTGGACCTCGCGGGCCGAGGCGGCCAGCTCGTGGAGGCGGGGGAGCCACTCCCGCAGCTCGTCGGTGTCGTAGCGGTACCGGAACCGCTCGGCCGCGGTCTGGATATCCGGGTCCTCCCACGTGGCCGTGTTCCGGCCGTGGAAGCGGACGACCGCCAGGTCCGAGGTGACGGCCACGACCGGGGGCATGGACGACGGGAAGCCGGCCGGCTCGTCCACGCAGACGAAGCTCACCCCCAGCTCCTCGAGGAGCTCGAAGGTGCGCTCGCAGTCGTTGCCCTCGAGCCACCGGGCGTGGCGGAACTCCACGCAGAGGCGCAGGCCGGGCAGGCGGGCGACGGTGTCGCGCAGGACCTGGCGGTTCTCGGCCTTGGGCCCGAACCAGCGGGGGTACTGGAGCAGCACGGCGCCGAGCCGCCCGGCGCGCTGCAGGGGCAGGAGGGAGTGCCGGAAGCGGTCGAAGGCCTCGTCCAGGGCGTCGTCGGGGAGGTAGTGGGCGTACAGCCGGCGCTTGTCCCGGTGCTCGGTGGGCACGGCCGACTGCATGTCCTCCCACAGGGAGTTCGGGAACGTGGGATGGCCGGTGAGCAGCGACCAGGCCTTGACGTTCATGGTGAACCCGTCCGGGGTGCGCTCGGTCCAGGTCTGCGACAGCTCGGGCGTGGGCGGGAAGTAGTACGTGCTGTCGACTTCGACGATGGGGAACCGGCTGGCGTAGTAGGCCAGCCGCTCGGCCGCGGTCATGGACTTCTTCGGGTACCAGTCGGTCTCCTTGACCAGGGTGGCGTCGGTCCAGGAGCACGTCCCCACCAGCACCCGGGTGCCGGCGAGGTCGAGGGCGGTCAAGCGCGAACGGTCAGCGGCCCGGACGCCTTGAGCACATCGGCGAAGGCGGCGGCGACGGCGTCGTGGCCGGCGGTGCTCGGGTGGAACCCGTCCCGGCTGATCATCCCGGCCTCGGTGCCGGCCGCCCGGGCGGCCATCCCGACCGCGTGCAGGTCGACCAGGTGGGCGCCCTGGCGTTCCACGACCCGGGCGATGGCGTCGTTGTAGGCGGCCACCAGCTCCCGCAGCGCGTCCGGGCCGGGGAGGCCGGCCAGGATGACGCCCGCCTGGTAGGCGGGGAGGTTGTCGAGGGGAGGGGTGTTGGCCACCAGGACCCGGGTCGACCCGTTGCCCCGCAGCGTCCTGACCAGCGTGTCCAGCTGGCGCTCATAGGTGGCGGGTGCCACCCCCTGGGTCATGTCGTTGACGTTCAGCCAGACCGTGACCAGGTCGGGCCGGGCGGCGAGGGTGTCGGTGACCTCCTCGGCCAGGGCCTGGGCCACGGTGGCCCCCGGGATCCCCATGTTGACGAAGACCGCGCCGGGGGGCAGGGCGGTGCGGTGCAGCACGCGCGGCCAGCCGTCCCGCAGGGGCTGGTCGCTGCCCACCCCGGTCGTCTCGCTCGCCCCCACGGCCACGTAGACCGGCGGCGGCCCCGTGTCCTCGGGCGGCGGCAGCACCTCGGGCTTGGACACCGAGCAGGCGGCGGCGACCACGAGGACCAGGGCCACGGCGAGCCTCCCGCCGCTCACGCCGCCTCCATGGCCTCGCGGGCGGGGAGGTGGGCGGCCCGGCGGGCGGGCAGGGCGCCGGCGGCCAGGGCCAGCAGCGTCGACCCCACTACGGCGGAGGCCAGGATGGCGACGGGCAGGCCCAGGCGGACCCCGGCCAGCCCCTGGGCGGTCAGGTAGCGGTTCACGATGGAGCTCACCCCCAGGGCGGCGGCGAACCCCCCGGCCGTCCCGACCACGCCCCCGACCAGGCCCAGGACCCCGGCCTCGAGCAGGAACACGCGCTGCACGTCCCGGTCACGGGCGCCGATGGCTTTGAGCACCCCGATCTCGCGGCGCCGCTCCCGGATGGCGGCCAGCAGGGCGTTGGCGATCCCCAGCGAGGCGATGACCAGGGCGATGGCCCCGATGGCGCCCAGGACGATCTCCACCACCCGAAGGTAACGCTGGACCGACGCCACCAGGTTCTCGGGCGCACTGGTGGAGTAGCCCAGTTCGGTGATCTCCCGGCGCACCTCGTTGACCCTCTCCAGGTCGCTGGCGATCACGAAGAGGCCGCTGTAGGGCGACGTGGGGACGGGCAGCCGGCCACCGGCGTCGCCCCCGGCCCTCGTCCACGCCCGGGCCGCCCGGCTCTGCTCCAGCGACACCACGAACTGCCCGGGCGACGTCTCCTGGGCGACGACCCCGACGATCGTGGCCCGCAGCCACCGGCTACGGAAGCGCCGGGGCTGGCCGGAGTCGGAGAACACCCGGGGGGCGCCCAGCTGGACCTCGGTGCCGACCACGGCGGCGGCCTGGCGCTTGGTCAGCCCCATGCGGGTCAGGTACCCCTGGGTGACGGCCACCTCGGTCAGCGAGTGGGGGACGGGAAGGCGGCCGGTGAGGATGGTGATCGGCATGAGCGACGCCCGCTCGAGGTCGATGCCGACCATGGTCTCGACGAAGGGGTCGGGCGTCTTCAGCCCGGGGACGGTCGAGCGGGGCGCGGTCGAGGCGGTGGTCGACGGCTGGGCCGTGGTGGTCGGGGCCACGGTCGACGGAAGGGGTGGGAGGGTGGAGAGCACATCGGCGTTGGCGGGGGGCTCGGGGACGATGACGTTGATCGGCGCGGCGACGATGGGCAGCACCGTCCGCACGTTGGGCAGCGAGCTGATCCGGCCCCGGACGCGGTCGTCCAGATCCTTGGGCGGGCCCGGCCGGGGGTCGTCGGTGTCGACCTGGCTGGGGTCGACCTCGGCCGCGGCCACGTTGATGCCCGACAGCGGGCCGCCCTTGGACAGCTCGGACAGGACCTTGGTGCGGGCGGTGCCGGCGATGGTCACCAGGGCGGTGAGGAGGGTGGCGGCCAAGGCCACGGCGGCCACAGTGAGGACGGACCGGCCGAAGCGCCGGCGGATGCTGGTGGCCGCCATGGACGCCGCGTCCCGCCACCTCATCCGCCACTCCGGCTCATACGGCGGCGGAGACCGGCCGGCCCCGTTCGAGCGCCACCCGCTGGTCGGCCCGGGCTGCCAGCGTGTGGTTGTGGGTGACGAGGAGGAACGTGCAGCCATGCTCGTGGCGGACCGACTCGAGCAGCTCGATCACCATGGCCGCGGCCTCGTCGTCGAGGTTGCCGGTGGGCTCGTCGGCCAGCAGGAGTTGGGGCCGGTTGACCAGGGCCCGGGCGATGGCCACCCGCTGGCGCTCGCCGCCCGACAGCCTCGACGGCCGGTGGTTGGCCCTCTCCCGCAGGCCGACGGCGTCGAGCAGCTCCATGGCCCGGGCCCGGCGGACCGAGGGGCTGGTGCCGGCCAGGGTGCCGGCCAGCTCGACGTTCTGGGCCGCGGTCAGCGTCTCCAGCAGGCCGAAGTGCTGGAAGACGAACCCCACCGTGGCCCGCCGGTAGGCGGCCAGCCCGTCGCCGCCCAGGTCGGTGAGGTCCTTCCCGCCGACTTCGATCCGGCCCCGCTGCGGCTGCTCCAGCCCTCCGAGTAGGGAGAGGAGGGTGGTCTTGCCCGACCCGGAGGGGCCGGTGACCGCCGCGTAGCCGCCGTCGGCCACGTCGAGGTCGAGCCCGCCGAGGACGGTGAGGGGGCCGTCGGCCGTGCGGTAGGTGTGGCTGAGCCCCCGAAGGGTGATGGCGACGCCCATTCCCCCCCACTGTGGCGTATCGCGGGAGTGAAGGAGGCCGCAGGCAGACTGGGGGCCGCATGGAAATCCACGTCTTCACCGCCCTGCCCCAGATCCTGGAGGTGCCGCTGTCCGCCAGCCTGCTGGGCCGGGCGCGCCAGCGGGGGGTGGTCGACGTGCGGATCCACGACCTCCGCCACCACACCACCGACCGCCACCGCTCGGTCGACGACACCCCCTTCGGCGGCGGGGCGGGGATGGTGCTCTCGCCCGAGCCGGTGTTCCGGGCGGTGGAGGCGGTGCAGCCCCCCCGGCCCCTGTTCCTGCTCGACCCGGGCGGTCGCCGCTTCGACCAGGCCCTGGCCGGCGAGCTGGCCGCCA
>JBOGIE010000073.1:0-7326 GCA_050742435.1 Acidimicrobiales bacterium
CGGCTGGTCCCCCGGCCCGGCCCCGTCCCCAGGCCAAGCGCCTCCAGCCCGGCCGTACGCACCGGGAGGCCGTGCTGGCCGCGTTGCCGCCCGAGCAGCGGGCCATCGCCGAGCAGGTGCTGCGCGGCGGTATGGCCGGCGTCCGCCAGGCCGTCGACGAGCAGAACGCCAAGGCCCGGGCGGGCGGTGCGCCCGAGATCCCGTCCGAGGCCATCCTGCGCCTGGCCGAGGAGCTGCTGCCCGGCCTGCGGGCCGCAGAGTGGCGCGACCGGGCCGAGGCTGCGGCAGCGTCCGTCGACGAGATCAGCCTCCGCGACCTGCGTACCGTCGTCGCCGGGGCGGATGCCGCCGGCCGGGACGAGGAGAGCCGGGCCCTGGCCGCCCAGCTGCGCGAGGGGCTGGAGCGCCGGAGTGCGGCCGAGCGCCAGGCGTGGATCGACGAGATCACGACCTGCCTGACCGAGGGCCGGGTGGTCCGGGCCCTGCGGGTCAGCAGCCGCCCGCCCGAGCAGGGGCTGCGCCTGCCTCCCGAGCTCGGCACCCGCCTGAGCGAGGCGGCCGGCGAGGCCATGGCGCCCGACACCGTGCCCGACCGCTGGCTGGCCGTGCTCGAGGCGGTCCTCACCTCACCGGTGCGCCGGACCATGACCCCCAAGGGCCTCCCCTCCGGCGCCGACGATGCGACATTGAAGACGGCCCGCCAAGCCATCCAGAAGGTGCCCGCCCTCGGTCCTCTGCTGGGCGAGTCGCCGTCGACCCGGCCCCTTCCGCCACCGCCTCCCCGCCGCCCGCCCGCACCCACGAAACCTCGTCCGTCGGCCGCGCCGGCCCCGCCGGCACCGCCCACCCCGGCCGAGGCCCACGCACCCGCCACCGACACTGCGCCCTCCGCCGAGATGGCCGAGCCCGTCCCGCCGACCGAGGCTCAGGCACCGAGCCCGGAGAGTGCGCCGTCCGCCGAGCCGGCCCCGCCGCCCCAGCCCGACCCGGCACCGGCCGCCGCAGCCGCAGCCGCTCCCGAACCGGCCGGCGCCCCAGCCGACACCGAGCAGGGCTCCGAGGGCTCCCCCGCCTAGTTCGTGGGGTCAGCGGCCCAACCGGGGACGGTCAGCGGGGCCGCCTGGCGCGGCTGACCGTCACCAGTTCGAGGGGGGCTAGGCGATCACGGGGACGATGCCGTGCTCGTGGAGGAACTCGGCCAGGCCCTCGGTGAGGCGGAGGCGGGGGACCTCGTCGAGGGGCACCCAGGCCGCCTCGGCGGCGTCGCCCCCGGCCTGGGGCAGCTTCTCGGGACCGTCCAGCACGGTGACGAGGAAGTCGAAGATGACGAAGTGGTAGCCGTCGCCGATGCGCTCGACCCATCCGACCAGGTCGTCGCAGACCGCCTCGAGGCCGGACTCCTCGGCCAGCTCCCGTACGACCGCCTCGGCCAGGGTCTCGCCGCCCTCCACCCGGCCGCCCGGCAGGCTCCACTCCCCGGCCGCCGGCCCGTGGCCCCGGCGGATGAGGAGCAGGCGGTCGTCGGCCACCGCCACCGCCCCCACGCAGACCTCGGGCCTCATCTTTCGAAGCGCCTCATCTTTCGAAGCGCCCTCATCGTTCGAAGCGGTGGTGCATGATCAGCTGGCGGGCGGTGAACCCGGACTCCTCGAAGAAGTTCTTGGTGGCCCGGTGGCCGGGCAGGGCCATGGCGTCGATGCCGATGCACTTGTGCTCGTCGCACCAGGCCGTGAGGTCGCCGATCATGAGCTCGCCCAGGCCGACCTGCCGGGCGCCCTCCTCGACGAAGATGTCGTCGATCACCCCCAGGACGGTGCCATCGGCCAGGTACTCGAGGTGGGCGACGGCGTAGCCGACCACCACGTCGTCGATGGTGGCCACGACCGTCCTGGCGTCCGGGTGGTCGAGCAGCTCCTCCAGTCCCTCCTCGATCGGCTCGGCCCGGGCCTCACGTGCCCTCCACACCGCCCCGCCCCGCATGGGGGCGAGCTCGGCGAGGGCGGCGCGGGCCAGCTCGGCGATGCGGGGGACGTCGGCGGCCAGGGCCGACCGGCACGCTTCCTGCACTAGGAGGTGCCGCGCAGCTGCTCGATCCGGGTGAGGATCGTCTTGCGGGCCCGGGTGGCCTGCTCGTAGGCCCGGATGGCGTCGAGCTCGGCCGTCGACAGCCCCTCGAGCCGGGGGACGACCTGGGACGCCGAAAGGGTGTCGTAGCCGGGGATGGCGAGGGCCGCGGCGTCCACCGTTCCGGGCGGCGACCCGGCGGTGGACGGATGGGACGCGCCGGTGGCCGGGCCGTTCCCCGTCGGCGAGGGCCGGTGGCCGTTCACCGGCCTGGCACCGGTGCCCGCACCATCCTCGCCGCCTGCGGTCCGGCCGGGCTGCTCGCGCAGGCGCTTGACGACCTGCTCGGCCCGGCGCTGGCCCTGGCGCACGGCCAGCTCGCCGATCATGCGGGCCACGGTGACCTGGCCGGCCATGCGCTGGCGGCCCTTGTCGGCCAGCTTGGGCAGGAGATCGCGGGCCTCCAAGAGCAGCCCGAGTGGTGCGTAGACGAGCAGGTCGAGGAGCTGCTCGGCGGGGTCCTGGCGCTTGCTCATGCCTGCCAGCCTAGGACGGCGCCACGCCCTGGCTGATCGCGGCGCTCAGACGCAGTCGCGGCAGAACATGCGCTCGGCGTCGGCCAGCTGGCTGGGGTGCTTCACCAGGAAGCACGACTGGCAGACGAACTCCCCCGGCCGCTTGGGCAGCACCTTGGTGGGGCCCTCGGTGCGGTCCTCGGTTTCGGGGACCTCGTCCTCCTCGTCCTCCTCCTCGTCGGCGACGACCAGGCGGTCCTTCAGGATGACGTCGAGCCCGGCCTCCACGTCGTCGGGGTCGACCTCGTCCTCGTCCTCTTCGTCCTCGTCGTCGTCGGACACCACCCCGACGGGCACGGCCTCCTCGTCGTCGGCTTCGACGTCGTCCACCTCGTCGACGTCCACCTCGACCTCGAGCACGTCGTCGACATCGTCCTCGATGATGTCCTCGTCGTCGTCGTCCAGCGACTCCAGATCGACGATGTCGGGGTCGTCGGGCTCGTCGACCTCGTCGAGCTCCTCGTCTGGGTCCTCAGGCATGCGCAGCGCGTCCGTTCAGGGGGGTTCGGGGGCGGCAGCATAGACGACCCGGGACCGCTACCTGCGAGGCCCCGAGTGGCGGTGGGACCCCGAGGGACCGTTGGTACCGCTCCGTGGCCCTACCTCGCGAGACGGCGGCCGGACCGCCCCCCGTGGTGGGTTATCAGAACGTTCTCTACTTGGTCCCTCGGGTATCCCGCGCCTGCCCTCAGTTCGCCCCCACCGCGGCGCCGCTCACGTGGCGCCGAGGCCCACGACCCGGGGGTGTGGGGCGTAAGGGACGGGGTGGAGCATGGCTCGAGAGCGCCGGACGCGCAAGGCCCCCGAAGGTGCCTCTGAGCAGCCACTTCGCGCGTCTGCGCAGGTCAGAGGCATCGAGATTTTCGTCTCTAGTTCAGGTTGAGGCTTGTGCCCGGCGGCGACGTGCGCCGGGCCTCGGCCCGCCGCTCGCCGGCCAGGCGCTCCAGGCCGGCCCCGGCGTCGGTGTGGTCGACGAAGCGCATCAGCCCGGCGACGATGCGGTGTCCGGCCTGCTCGGCGATCAGGCGGTGCATGTCCTGGCAGATGCGGCGGTAGGACGGGTGGCCGGCCGGCGACGTGCGCAGCTCCAGCATGTGCAGGGCCGACCGGGCGTTGAGCTCGATCGAGTAACGCAGCCGGTAGGCCAGGGCCACCGCGTAGGACGCCTGGGCGGGAAGGTGCTGCTCCAGGGCGTCGTACAGGCCGGCCGAGCAGGCCATGGCCTCCTCGAACGCCCCACCGGCTCCGGCGGCCATCACGTCGTCGGACATCACGTAGCCGTGGCGGGGGCTGAGGTCCTGCCACTGGATGGTGAGCATGCGGTGGCGCTGGAGGTCGCGGAAGGCCCCGTAGTCCGACAGCACGTCGAAGCGGTAGGACACGTGCTCCAGGGCCCGGCCCGGCTTGTGGCGGCGGTTGCGTCGCTCCCCCACGTAGGCGTCGGCCACGGCCTGGCGCTCGTCGCCCGACAGCGTGCGCACCCGGGCCAGGATCTGGTCGTCGGGCAGGTCGAGGTGGGGGTAGAGCATGGCGGCCAGGACCTTGTCCTCGCCCTCGGGGTCGAAGTCGACCAGGGTGACGGCCGGCCGGGGCTCGGGCTCGACCCCTGCGAAGAGGCGCTCGGCCACCTCGGCCGCGGCCCGCTGGGTCGAGGCCAGGTAGGCGGTCCAATCGCCTCCCCGGTCCGGCCGGTCGAGCCGGGTGAGGAAGGACGGGATGACCTTGCGCAGCTCGGCGAGCATGAGCTCGGCGTAGGCGCGGACCTCGGGCAGGGGGTGGCCCCGCATGCGCAGCAGGAGCAGCTCGTAGGCCTGGCCGGTGCCGTAGATGCCCACGTTGGACAGGGCGGCGGCGGGCAGGAGGCCGCGCAGGGCGTCGAAGGCCTTGGCCCTGATCGACTGGCGGTAGACGAAGTCCGAGTCGCCCGGCTCCTTGGGGTGCAGGGCGCGGTAGTGGTCGCCCAGCACGGGGACGAGGGCCGCGTAGGTGTCGAAGAGGTGGTCCAGGTCGGCCACGTAGCGGGTGCCCAGGGGCGACGCCAGCACGGCCGGGTCGCGGTGGTAGCGGTACCGTCCGCCCAGCCGGGCGTCGTAGGCGACGTAGCGGGTGGACTGCTCCAGGTAGGCCATGAGCCGGCCCCACTCCAGAACCTTGGTGAGCAGGTTGGAGGCCTGCTCGCAGGCCAGGTGCACGCCGCCCAGCTGGGCCACGGAGTCGTCCCCGTACTCGGTGAAGACCCGGGCGTAGAGCTCCTCGGCCCGCCTGACCCCCACCGTGGCGTCGATCGACGCGTCGCCCTCGGTATCGAGGTCGCCGACGAACTCGTCGAGGAACAGCCGGCGCAGGCTCTTGGAGGAGCGGGAGTACCGGGCGAACAGGGCGCCCTTGACCACCTCGGGCAGGTTGACCAGGGCGAAGACAGGGCCGTCGAGGTTGGTGAAGTATCGCCGGAGGACGTCGGCCTCCTGGTCGGTCCAGCGCTCGACGACGTAGGGATGCATGGACCGGCGAGATTACGGTCCCGAGCCGAACGCAGCGCGGACCTCCCCCACCGCGGCCGGCGACAGCCAGAGGTCGAGGACGGTCATGGCCATGGCCTTGGCCCCGTCGAGCACCGCATTGTCGCCCGCCTCCGACCCCGCCCACTCGGCGAACTCGGCCGAGTGCAGAGGCACGTCGGGGGGGGCCACGGCGATCATGGGATGGATCGACGGGACCAGGTGGCTGACGTTGGCCATGTCGGTGCTGGCCACCACCCGGTTGGCGGCGCTCGGGTCGGCCACCGGGCGACCCAGGGTGGCACTGTTGGCCCGGTACAGGTCGACGAGGGCCGGGTTGGTGCGCAGGTCGGAGTACTCCGGGCAGGTGGGGCTGATCTCCACCCGGCACCCCGCCCCCGCCGCCCCCGCCTCCAGGCAGGCCCGCACCCGGTCCTTGAGCGGCTGGAGGGTGTCGAGTGTGGCCGAGCGGACGTACCACTCGGCCACCGTGTGGTCGGGGACGATGTTGGGCTTCTCCCCCGCTTTGTGGAACACCCCGTGGATGCGGTCGCTGGGGGCGATGTGCTGGCGGAGCGCGGCCACCGCGTTGTACCCGAGCACCATGGCGTCGAGGGCGTTGCGGCCGTGGTGGGGGGCGGCTGCGGCGTGGGCCCCGCGCCCGAAGTACTCGGCCCGCCAGGTGGCGATGGCGATGACGTCGGGTTCGGTCAGGTCGGCGCCGGCCGGGTGGACCATGAGGGCGGCGTCGACGCCTTCGAACGCCCCCCGATCGCCCATCAGCACCTTGCCGCCGCCGCCTTCCTCGGCCGGCGTGCCGAGGACGACCAGCCGCCCTCCCGCCTCGTCGACCAGGGACGAGGCGGCCAGGGCCGCTCCCAGGCCGGCGGCGGCGATGACGTTGTGGCCGCAACCGTGGCCGATGCCCGGGAGGGCGTCGTACTCGCAGATCACCGCCACGTTGGGCCCGGGGCCGGAGCCGTACCGGGACTCGAAGGCGGTGTCCAGGCCGTAGGCCCCGGCCTCCGTCCCCAGCGCCGAGGCCAGCAGGTCGGCGGCGAAGGTCTCCTCGAAGAGGACCTCGGGATGGCCGTGGATGCGGTGCGAAACCTCGAGGAGGAGGTCGGCCCGGCGGTCGACCTCCTCCTGCACCCGCGCTTTGGCCTCCTCCAGGTCCATCCCGGCCAGGCTAGGCCCCGGCCGGGACGGGATGGGGCCGTCTACTTGAACTTGTCGGCGATCTTGTCCACGGCCTCCTTGACCTGGCCCTTGCCCTGGTCGATCTTGCCCTCGCGCTGGAGGTCTTCATTGTCGGTTAGGTCGCCGGCTGCTTCCTTGACGCGTCCCTTGAGGTCATCTGTGTTGTCGACCATGTCGATCCTCTCGTTCGGATTTGCGTACCGGGAGTGTTCCCCTGGTGGCCCGCCGGCTAACGAACTGGTGACGCTGGTGACGCTCGACCGCGCCCCACCCCGTCCACCGTCACCGGTTCGGCTCAGCTGCTCCAGCGCAGGATGGCCCCCATCCCGCCGTCCAGGCCGGCGCCCGGCTCGACGATGCGGATGCCGGCGCCGGTGCCCAGGGCGGCTCGCACGGCCACATCGACCAGACGGCCGTCGGCCGGCTCCTCCACGCCCAAGCCCCGCAGGTCGTCCTCCCGGAGGGCGAGCTGGGTGGGGTCGGGGCCGAACCAGGCGGTGCGGGCGTCGTCGGGGTCGTCGGGCGCCAGCAGCAGGACGTCGACCGCCGCCATGGCCAGGGCGTTCAGCGTCGCCTCGGCCCCCTCGGCCGCCCGGTCGGCCTGGCCCCGCTCCTCGCGGAACTTCTCCATGAGGGCGTCGGTGTCGGCGTTCACGGCCAGGCCCACGGCGATCCGGGCCGCCTCCTCGAAGGACTGTTCGGAACCGTCCTGGGACCGTCCCCCGGAGACCAGCTGGAACCGGTCGACCAGCTCGGCGGGGAGCGCCTCCTGGAGCATGGTCACCGCCCGCTCGTCGCCGGCCGCCACCACCAGGCGGGCGTCGACCCGGCGGGCCAGCTTGACCACCTGGTCGGCCACGTCGGCGGCGTTGCGCTCCCAGGTGTGCTCGGCCCGCTCCTGGTAGCGGCGCTGCGACCAGCCGCCGGCGTTGGGCTTGCGGATGGGGTAGTCGTCGCCCCCCGCCTCCCGGTGCACCTCGGGGCCCTCC
>JBOGIE010000073.1:7426-10873 GCA_050742435.1 Acidimicrobiales bacterium
CGGCGGTAGCCGGTGAGGTCGGCGCCCTGGCGGTCGGCCAGGACGGTGACGTAGCCCGGCAGCTCCTGGCGCCAGGCGACGACCTGGGCCAGCGAGGGCAGCGGCGCCCACCGGACCAGGTCGCGGTCGGGCTCCCGGCCACCGTGTTCCTCGTGCACGACGCCTGCCGCGGTGGCGACCACGGCCAGGCCCTGGCCCTCGAAATGGGCATCGGCGATGAGCGGGTCGACCGCGCCCAGCACCTCCTCGGGCGTGCCCTGGGCGGCGGCATCGTCGCGCAGGGCCCTCCACCGTTGCTCCGAGCGCTGGGCGGCGTTGTCGATGTCCGCCTCGGTCGTCAGTTGGAGGGTGAGGAAGGGCCCTGGCGTCTTGACCAGGCCGCCCAGGTCCGACGTGTCGGCGGCGACCTGCGGGGTGAGTCCGGCGCGTTCCATGCTGGCGTTCCTGCCCCGCGGCGCCCGGGGCCATGCCCGGCGATACTGGCGGCATGGGTTCCCTGTGCGGTGAGACCATTCCGATCCTGGCCTCCCGCGACGTGGACCAGACCGTCGGCTTCTACGGCCGCCTGGGGTTCGACGTCGTGGCCCGCTACGACGAGTTCGGCCCGCCGTACCTGCTCCTGCGCCGGGACGACGTCGAGCTGCACTTCGTGCACACGCCCGAGGTCGACCCGGACGAGAGCTCGGGGGGCTGCTACCTGCGCCTGCACGACGCCCAGGCGGTCTACGACGAGTGGGCACCCCTGGGGCTGCCCGGGATCCACCCGCCCAGGGACACCCCGTGGGGCATGCGGGAGTTCTTCGTCGTCGACCCGAGCGGGAACCTGCTGCGCATCGGCACGAGGATGGTGGACCGCGACCGGTGACGGTCCCCGTCCGGAGCGGGCCCAGGTGGCATCATGACCGGACCGGGTCGGCGGGCAGCGCGATCGGAGGTGGGCACGTGATCGGCTTCATCGTGTTCGGACTGGTGGTCGGCGCCCTCGCCCGGCTGGTGATCCCCGGCCGGCAGCACCTCAGCATCGGGATGACCCTGCTCCTGGGCCTGATCGGGTCGGTGATCGGGGGCGTGGTCGCCAACGCCCTGGGCACGGGCGACATCTTCGAGCTCAACGTCATCGGGTCGATCGTGGCCATCGCCGCCGCCATCCTCCTGATCGTGGCCGGGGAGCGGCTCGGACTGCTCAGGAAGCGCTTCCGGGACTGAGCCGGGGGCTCAGTCCTCCTCGCCGCTCCACTCCCGGTCCTCCCGCTCCCACTGCTCGTTGCGGGCCTCGACCCGGTCCTTCCAGTGCTCGGCCGCGTCCCGGGAGTCGTACGGGCCCATGCGGTCCTCCGGCGGGCAGTCGGAGTCGCCCGCCGCTTCGGCCCGCCCGTGCCGGAGGCACCAGTACCAGGTCCCAGTCATGGGCGTCAGGGTAGGCGGAGGGGGGCGGTCCCAATCCAGTCCTCAAGGTCCGGCGGCCATCGGCCGATACCCACGAGGAGAACCTGACGACCTCATCCCGAGGTCGCCGACCGCCCGGGGGGGTGAACGTCGCGGCCACAACCTCACCCTCGGAACACGACCGGCCCCGGCGCTTCGGGGACCGCTACCGCGCCACGCGCGTCCTGAAGGCCGGCCCCACCGGCGAGACCCTGCGGGGCATCGACACCGCCGACGGCCGCGAGGTGGTCATCCGGACCATGGCCAGCCCCGATCCGGGCGCCGCCGGCCGGCTGGAGCAGGAGCTGGCCGGGCTGGCCCGCCTGGAAGGGACCGGCCTGGTCCGCCCGGTGGCCGCCGGGCGCCAGGGCGGCCTGCTGTACTGCGTCCTGCCCTACGTGCCGGGCATCACCCTGGAGGCCCACCTGGGCGCCCGGACCGAGCCCCTTCCCGTCGACGAGGCCCTCCTGGTGGGCCGCGGCGTGCTGGGCGCCCTGGCCGAGGCCCACGAGCACGGCTTCCTGCACCGCGAGGTCCGGCCGTCGAACGTGGTGGTCGGGCTGGCCGGCGGCGGCCTCTTCTCGCTGGAGGCGGCCACCCTCGTGGACTTCGGGGTCAGCCAGCTGCGGCGGGCGGCCGGGTCGCCCCCCGAGACCGGTGTCCGGGCCGCGCGCTACGCGTCGCCCGAGGCGGCCGGGTCGGTCGCCCACGAGGTCGACGAGCGCGCCGACCTGTACTCGGTCGGCGCCGTGCTGTTCGAGTCCCTGGCCGGGCGGCCGGTCTTCGGGGGCGACACGGTGGGCGAGGTCCTCCGCCAGCACGTGACCGAGCCGGTGCCGGGCCTGCGCAGCCTGGGCATCGTCGTGCCGGGGGCCCTCGACGAGGTGGTGCAGCGCCTGCTCATGAAGGAGCCGGCCGACCGCTACACCTCGGCCCGGGCCGCTCTGGCCGACCTCGACCAGATCGCCGCCGCCCTGTCCGCCGGCGACGAGGACCCCCACGTGGTGATCGGCGCCCAGGACCCCCGCCACACCCTCACCCAGCCGGCGTTCGTCGGCCGGGAGGCCGAGCTGGCCGCCATCGAGGCCGAGCTGGAGCAGGCCCGCCAGGGCCGGGGCGACATCGTCCTGGTCGAGGGCGAGTCCGGCGGGGGCAAGACCAAGCTGCTGGAGGAGCTGGCCCAGCGCAGCGCCGAGCACGGGGTGTGGGTACTGCGGGGGCAGGGGGTCGACCAGATGGCCCAGCGACCCCTGCGGGTCCTCGACGGCGTGGTTGAGGAGGTCGTCCGCCGAGCGGCTGCCGATGCGTCCTTCGCCGGCGCCATGGTCGAGGCCCTCGGCTCGCAGGTCCAGGCCCTGCTCGACGCCCTGCCCAGCCTGTCCTCGGTCTTCGGGGCGGGCGGGTCCGCCTCGCTCGGCCCCGAGGCCTACGGCGAGGCCCGCTCGCTGCCCGCCCTCACCGCCTTCCTCGACGCCCTGGGGACGGCCGGCCCGGCCATCGTCGTGCTGGACGACTGCCAGTGGGCCGACGAGCTCACCCTCAAGCTCCTGAGCCACTGGGGCGGCCACCGCCCCCACGCCCAGGGGCCCCGTCGGGTCATGCTGGTCGCCGCCTTCCGCTCCGAGGAGGTGGCGCCGGGAGACCCGCTCCGGCGCCTGCACCCCCCCGCCCACGTCGTGCTGCGCGGGTTCGCCGGCGAGGAGCTGCGCCGGATCCTCGTCTCCATGGCCGGCCCCCTCCCCGACGAGGCGGTCGACGTGGTCGAGCAGCTGGCGGAGGGCAACCCGTTCATGGCCACCGCCGTGCTCCGGGGCCTGGTGGAGACCGGGGCCCTGGTCGAGCAGCGTTCCGGCTGGCAGGTCCAGCCCGAGGCCATGGCCGACGTACAGACGTCGCGCCACGCCGCCGCCTTCCTCTCCCGTCGCCTCGACCTCCTGCCCGCCCCGGCCCGCCGCTTGCTCTCGGTCGGCGCCCTGCTGGGCAAGGAGTTCGACGCCTCCATGGCCGCCTCGCTGATCGGGC
>JBOGIE010000074.1:0-10855 GCA_050742435.1 Acidimicrobiales bacterium
GTCGACCTGGTCTGCCTGTCGGCCACCGTCTCCAACGCCGAGGAGTTCGCCGACTGGATCCAGACCGTCCGGGGGGCGACCACGGCGGTGATCGAGGAGCGCCGGCCGGTCACCCTCAACCACCTCTACATGGTCGGCGACCGCGAGGAGGAAGAGGTACGCCTCCTCCCCACGTTCGTCGACGGCAAGCCCAACTCCGAGGCCATGCGGCTGGAGAGCCGGCCGGCCCATCCCGGCGACCGCTGGCGGGCCCGGCCCCGGGGCCGCATGTACACCCCCCGCCGGGCCGAGGTGATCGACCGGCTGTGGGACGAGGGGATGCTGCCGGCCATCTACTTCATCTTCAGCCGGGCGGCCTGCGACGACGCGGTGAAGCAGTGCCTGGACTCGGGCCTGCGGCTGACCACGCCCGAGGAGGCGGCCCGGATCCGGGCCATCGCCGAGGCCCGCACCGAGATCCTGTCCGACGCCGACCTGGCCGTGCTGGGCTACGGCCGGTGGCTGGCCGCCCTGGAAGCCGGGCTGGCCGCCCACCACGCGGGGATGGTCCCGCCGTTCAAGGAGACGGTCGAGGCCTGCTTCTCGGCCGGGCTGGTCAAGGCGGTCTTCGCCACCGAGACCCTGGCCCTGGGCATCAACATGCCGGCCCGCACCGTGGTCATCGAGAAGCTGTCCAAGTTCACCGGTGAGCGCCACGAGTTCCTCACGCCGGGCGAGTACACCCAGCTCACCGGCCGGGCCGGGCGGCGGGGGATCGACGAGGTGGGCTACGCCGTCGTCCTCTGGTCGCCCTTCGTCCCCTTCGACCAGGTCGCCGGCTTGGCCTCGACCCGGACCTACGCCCTGCGGTCGTCGTTCCGCCCGACCTACAACATGGCCGCCAACCTCGTCCGCCGCTACCCACCGGACGCCGCCCGCCACCTGCTCAACCTCTCCTTCGCCCAGTACACCTCCGACCGCGACGTCGTCCGCCTCGAGGCCCAGCTGGAGCGGTCCACGCAGCTCCTGGCCACGGCCCGCAGGGAGGCCACCTGCGAGCTGGGCGACGTGGGGGAGTACCGCAAGCTCCTCCGGGCCGATGACGAGGCCGGGCGACCTCGCCGCCCCTCGGCCCGGGCCGGGGTGGTGGCCGCCTTGGAACGGGTGAAACCGGGCGACGTGATCCTCGTGTCCGGGGGCAAGTCGGCGGGCCGGGTGGCGGTCATCTCCACCGCCAACCGCCGGGGCGACGACGTGCGGGTCGGTGCCCTCACCGCCGACCGCCGCTACCTCACCCTTTCCGCCCGTGACTTCCGCTTCCCGCCCCGCCCGGTCGGCCGGGTCGACCTTCCCGTCCCGTACGCCCCCAGGAACCCGGGCTTCCGGCGGGAGGTGGCCCAGGCCCTGGCCCGGCTCAAGCCCAGCCAGCCGACCGGGCACGGCTACGCCCGGGGGGCGCCCGACGACGGCGCGGGCCCGCTGCGCGAGCACCCCGTGGCCGGCTGCCCCGACCTGCGCCGCCACCTGCGGGCCGCCGAGCGGGCCGAGCGCCTGGAGAAGGACCTCCGCCGGCTGGACCGGCGCATCCAGGGCCGCACCGAGTCCCTCGCCCGCCAGTTCGACCGGGTGCTGCGGGTGCTGGAGGCGTGGGGCTACGTCGACGGGTGGTCGCTCACCGAGGGGGGCGACGTCCTGGCCCGCATCTACCACGAGTGCGACCTGCTGGTGGCCGAGGCGCTGCGGGCCGGGCTGTTCGAGCAGCTCGACCCCACCGGCGTGGCCGCCCTGGCCTCGACCTTCACCTACGAGGCCCGCCGGCCCGAGGGCCAGCCCCAGGAGCCGTGGTTCCCCTCCTCCCGGCTCAAGCGGCGCTGGCAGGAGCTGGAGCGGATGGCCACCGAGCTGAACCTGGCCGAGGAAGAGGCCGGCCTGCCGTTGACCCGCCGTCCCGATCCGGGGTTCGTGGCCTTCGCCTCCGGGTGGGCGTCGGGCGAGGAGCTGGCCGAGGTCATCGTCGACGACCAGTTGTCCGGGGGCGACTTCGTCCGCAACGTCAAGCAGCTCATCGACCTGGTCCGCCAGCTGGGCCAGATCGCCCCCGACCCGGCCACGGCCAAGGCCGCCACCGAGGCGGCCGACCGCCTGTTCCGCGGGGTGGTGGCCGCGTCGTCCGTGGTAGGCGGCTAACGGGTTGCCTATCTCCAAGGGCGACCCGTACGGGGAGCCCGGTGACCTTCCCGCGGACGGGATCCTCGTCCGGTCCGATTCCGAGGCGGCCGCCGCCCTCTACGCCGCCCGCCGCGACCGCCGGCCGTTCCCGGCCCTGGGCCTGCTGGGCGGCGACCTGTGCCGCACCCTCGGGGGCGGCGGGCGCTCGGGGGGGTTGGAGGGCGTCCGGTTCACCGTGGACCTGGGCGAGGCCCTGCTCGACGGGCGGCTCCACCTCTTCGTGGCCCACCTCGTGGCCCGTACCCGCATGTGGACCCGGGCGTTCGTCGCCATGAACGCCCAGTGGCGGGGCGACTGGAACCTGGGCCCCCGGGCCCACCCCAACGACGGCCTGCTCGACACCTACGACGTCCGGCTGCCCCGGAGCCAGCTCCTGCCGGTCCGGGCCCGCCTGCACCACGGCGCCCACCTGCCCCATCCCGGGATCAAGGAGCGCCGCACCGCGGCCGTGCAGGTGGAGCTGGAGCGCCCGCTTCCTGTGCGCCTCGACGGCGTGGCCACGGGCAAGGCCAAGGTCATCTCCGTGCGGGTCCAGCCCGACGCCCTGACCGTGGTGATCTGACCGACGCCCGGGGTTCGCCGGCTAGCCCAGCCGGTCGGCCAGGACCTTCTGCACGACCTGGGGGTTGGCCTTGCCCTGTGAGCCCCGGATGACCTGGCCCACGAAGAAGCCGAGCAGGGCCGTCTTGCCGCCGCGGTAGGCGGCCACCTTGTCGGGGTTGGCGGCCAGCACCTCGTCGACGAGGGCGGCGATCGCCTCCTCGTCGCTCACCTGGGCCAGGCCCCGGTCGGCGATGATCTCCCGGGGGTCGCCCCCCTTGTCGACCAGCTCGGCGAACACCTCCTTGGCCGCCGCCCCCGTAATGGTCCCGGCCTCCAGCTCGCCCACCAGCGCGCCCAGGGCGTCCCCGGTCAGCGACGTCTCCGCCAGCTCCCGGTCGCCCAGGGCGGGCGGCAACTCGTTCACGATCCACCGGGCCACGGCCGGGGCCAGGGCGCCCGTGGCCACGCCTTCCAGGAACAGGTCGCCGGTGGCCCGGTCGCCGGTCAGCAGGTCGGCCTCGGCCTCGGAGATGCCGTACGCCGCCGGCCAGGCCGCGAACCGCTCGGCCAGCTCGGGGTCGCGTACCCGGGCCTCGGCCCGGTACTCCGTCCGGCTGCGCTTGGGCGGCCGGGTGCTCGCCTTCGCCGCGGTCGACGAGCCCTGCCGGGCCTCCACCGGGGGCGGCGACGTCTCCGCCCGTTCCGCCCACGGATCCCGTAGCCCCACGATCCGGTTCAGGACGGGTGCACCCGCCCTCGAGTCCGCGTCCACCATGAAGTACCCGACCCGCTCGAGCTGCCAGCGGCTGCCGGGCTCAGCCGCAGCCAGGCTCGGCTCGAGGCACGCTCCGGAGATCACCTGGAGCGAGTCCGGGTTCAGGCTCTCGGCCAGGTCGGCGTCGTCCGGGCGGGCGACCTTGAACAGCCGGTCGTAGAGCCGCACCTCGGCCTGCACCGCATGCGGAGCCGACACCCACTGGATGACGCCCCACACCTTGACCCCCGGCGGGTTGGTCCCCACCGACTCGGCGACGTGCGAGCAGCGCAGCTCGACCACCTCGCCGTCCTGCTCGACCACCTCGTCGCACGTGATGCAGTAGCCGTGGCGGAGCCGGACGGTGCGCCCCGGCGCCAGCCGCTGGTAGCCGGGCGGCGGCTCGAGGGAGAAGTCATCGCGGTCGATGAACAGCTCCCGGCCGAAGGGCAGATCCCGCTCACCCGGCTTGCCGACGTCGGGCGGGAAGTACGGCCCGCCAAGCTGCTCGACCGTGCCTTCCGGCCACGACGTGATCGTCACCCTGAGCGGGCGAAGGACGCCCAACACCCGAGGCGCCACCCAGTTGAGGTCGTCGCGCACGCAGAACTCGAGCTTGCCGATGTCGACGACCGAGTTGACCTTGGCCACGCCGATGAGGTCGGCGAAGGCCCGGATGGCCTCCGGCCGGTACCCTCGGCGGCGCATCCCGGCGATGGTCGGCATGCGGGGGTCGTCCCACCCGTCCACGTGGCCCTGCTCGACCAGGGTCAGCAGCTTGCGCTTGCTCAGCACCGTGTAGTCCAGGTTCAGCCGGGCGAACTCGATCTGCTGGGGGCGGGTGAACCCGTGGCGTTCGGACACGCCCGTGCGGTCGACGACCCAGTCGTACAGCTCCCGGTTGTTCTCGAACTCCAGGGTGCACAGCGAGTGGGTGATCCCCTCGATGGCGTCGGAGAGCGGGTGGGCGTAGTCGTACATGGGGTAGATGGGCCAGGCGTCCCCCGTGCGGTCGTGGGAGGCGTGACGGATCCGGTACAGGAGCGGGTCGCGCATCTTCATGTTGGCCGCCGCCATGTCGATCCGGGCCCGCAGCACGCAGGCGCCGTCGGGCAGGGCCCCGGCCCGCATCTGCCGGAACAGGGACAGGTTCTCCTCCACCGACCGGTCCCGGGAGGGCGACGGGCGGCCGGGCTGGCCCAGGCTGCCGCGGTGCTCCCGGATCTCCTCCTCGCTCAGGACGTCGACGTAGGCGTCACCCCGGCGGACCAGGTCCTCGGCCAGCTGGTACATCTCCTCGAAGTAGTCGGAGGCGAAGAGGGCGCGGTCGCCGTAGGAGAAGCCCAGCCACTCCACGTCGCGCTCGATCGACTCGACGTACTCCACGTCCTCCTTGGCCGGGTTGGTGTCGTCGAACCGGAGGTTGCAGCGCGACCCGTACTCCTGGGCGATCCCGAAGTTCAGGCAGATCGACTTGGCGTGGCCGATGTGCAGGTAGCCGTTCGGCTCGGGCGGGAACCGGGTGAGCACCCGCCCGCGGTGGCGGCCGGTGCGCAGGTCGTCCTCGATGATGTCGCGGATGAAGTCGGACCCCACCGGCTCACTGTACGACCAGGCCCGCCGGGACCGTGCCGGCCGGCCCCGCTACCGGGTGATCCTGTCCCTGAGGTCGTCGATACGCTCGCCGATCCGGTCGCCGATCGTCGGCGCACCGGCGGCCTTGCGCCGATCCCGCAGTACCCGGGCGGCCTCCCGCCGGGCGGCGACGACGGCCTCCTCGGTGGCCAGGAGCTCCTCCTCGATGTCGGCCCGGAGCCGCCGGTGCACCGTCCCGCCCCCCGCGGCCATGGCCGTGTCGACGACGGCATGGGCGGTCTCCCGGATGTCGGCGACGAGCGCGGTGGTCCCCGGCGGCACGTCACGGACCACGTGGGTCAGGACGTCTTCGGAGACCTCGGCATCCCCGGCGTCCACCACCGAGCCGAGCAGTGCGCCGGCCGCGCCCCACAGCAGGGCGCCGATCGGGCCCACCAGGGCGCCCAGCAGGGCGCCGATGGCCCCGCCCGTCGCCGCGCCCGCCCACCCGACGTGCTCCTCGTCCTCGGGTATGTGGAAGCGCCCGTCGGCCTCCCGCACGACGATCGCCGCGCCCCGGACCTCCACCACCTCGTCGTCGTGGAGCTGCCGGAGCGAGGCCATGGCCGCCCGGGCCTGAGACAGGTCGTCGAAGGTGACGATCACCACGTCGTTCACGTCCCTCTCCTTTCGTCGTCGCCGGCACCGTGTCTGCCCCAATGGGGGGCGCCTGACCTCCACCACCGTCGAAGTGTGACGCGACCGTTACCCGGGGGCCTGCGAGGGGCGGGGAAGGCGGAACGTGAACCGGGCGCCCCCGCCCTCCCGGTTGGCGGCTTCCAGGTCACCTCCCTGGGCCCGGGCGTGCTGGAGGGCGATGGCCAGACCGAGGCCGGCGCCGCCCCGGGCCCGGGCGGAGTCCGCCTTGTGGAAACGCTGGAACACCCGGGCGAGGTCGTCGGCGGACAGGCCAGGGCCACGGTCGAGGACGTCGACGGCCACCATGCCGTCCTCGCACCGCCACACGATCTCCACGTCGCCGTCGCCGTGCTGCACGGCGTTGGCGACCAGGTTGGAGATCACCCGCTTGAAGCGGACGCGGTCGGCCAGCACGTCCACGTGGGGCCCGGACGCGTGACCCACGGGGGAGTGCCCGTCCCACGTGGCGAGCACGGCGCCGACCGCCTGAGGCATGGAGAGGACCTCGAGGTGGACCTCCTCCTGGCCGGCGTCCAGGCGGGCCAGCTCGAGGAGCTCCAGCACCAGCGCCTCCAGGCGGTGGACGTCGTCGATCAGCAGCTCGGCGACCCGCCGGGCCTCCGGACGCATCCCGTCGACCTCCTCGGCCAACATGGAGGCGGCGGACGACATGCCCGTGAGCGGCGTGCGCAGCTCGTGGGCCACGTCGGCGGTGAACCGTCGCTCCCGCTCGGCGGCTGCCGACAGCGCTTCGATCTTCTCCTCCAGGGCGGCGGCCATGTGGTTGAACGCCTGGGCCCACGCCCCGAACTCGTCGTCGGTGGTGGAGGGCAGCCGGGTCTGGAGCAGCCCGTCGGCCAGCGAGCGCGCCGCGTGGGCGGCGTGGCCCACCGGGCGCAGCGTTCGGCGGGCCACGAAGGCACCCAGCATCGCCGCGCCGGCCACCGCGGCGATCCAGCCCACGGCGAGCACGTTGCGGAACTGGTCGATGCTCTCCAGGAGGTCCCGGCGGTCGAAGAAGAAGTAGAGGCGGCTGTTCCCGGCGCTGGGCGCGCCGGCGACGATGAGATAGGGGATCCCGTCCACCGTGCGCTCGGAGCTGGCCAGTTCCCCCGGATCGAGCGGTCGACGGAGCCGTTGGGGGACGTGGTCCCTGCCGATGTCGGGATCCGAGGAGTAGACGACGTCGCCCACCACCGCCACGGTCTCGAAACCGGCCCGATCACGGAACTCGCCGAGCAGAGCCTCGAAGTTGGCCAGCGACAGGTCCCGCGGCGCCGACAGGAGACCCAGGCGGGCGGCGTCCTCGGCGTGTCCGGCGAAGGTGCGGTCGCGGTACTCCCGGATGGCGAGCAGGCTCCCGAGGGCCAGAACACCCGAGGTCACCGCGGCCAGGAGCACGAACGCCCCGGTCAGCCGGGTGCGGAAGCGCAGCGGGACGACGGGTGCGGGCACGGATCACACCTCGAGGCGGTAGCCGGCGCCCCGAACCGTCGTGATGTAGCGGGGGTCGCGGGCGTCGTCGCCCAGCTTGTCGCGCAGCCGCTTGACCGCCATGTCCACCAGCCGGGAGTCGCCGAGGTAGTCGTACCCCCACACCCGCTCCAGCAGCGCCTCTCGGCTCACCACCCGCTCGGCGTTGTGGGCCAGCTCCAGCAGCAGCCGGAACTCGGTGGCGGTCAGTTCGATGGGCGTGCCGGACTGGCTGAGGCGGAAGCCCGGTGCGTCGATGTCGAGATCCTGGATCCGCAGGCGGGGGGCCATCCCGTCGGCCGTCCGCCGCCGTAGCGCGGCCCGGACCCGGGCCACCAACTCGGCCGGCTGGAACGGCTTGGTCAGGTAGTCGTCGGCGCCGAGCTCAAGGCCGGCCACCACGTCGGCGGTGTCGGCCCGGGCGGTGAGGATGACGATCGGCACCTGCGAGTCCTGGCGAATCGTCCGGCAGACCTCGAACCCGTCGACGACCGGCAGCATCACGTCGAGCACGATGAGGTCATAGCGGTTGGCTGCCACCTGCTCGAGGGCCTGGCGACCGTCCTCGACGGAGGTCACCCGTAGACCGGCCCGTTCCAGCAGCAACGTCGCCGTCTCGCGCACCGAGCGGTCGTCCTCCACCACCAGCACTCGCTCGTGCACGTCAGTCCTCCACGGCGCTCAAAGCACCCGGGCGGTCGTGGCCAGGAGGCAGCTGCTTTCCTCCAGGCGGTTGGCATGCGGCCCGAACTGGACCGCCAGCTCGGCCTCTAGCTTGGCGCGGCTGAACGTCCTTACCCGACCGGTGACCTCCACATTCCGGCCCACAGTGACCTGGATCGGCGTCGCCGTCACCACGACGACCCGTTCCGCTCCCGATCCCACGGCGAAGAGGTGTCGCCCGTAGATCGCCGTCACCTGCCCGGACAGGGTCACGTCGTCACCGTGAGCCGACACCGCCGAGGAGGTCGACCCGCCCGAGCCCGAGCCCGAGCCGCCGCACGCCATGGACACGGCGGCGAGCAGGACGAGGAGCCCGATCATTGCTCTCCAGAGCGCAGGCGCTGGCACGTCCTCCTTCTCGGTGGCCGGAAAGTTGCCCCTCCCCCATGATGCGGCACGAGACGTCCAGGATCGACCCCCCGGCGGTAACGGTTCGGTCACGAGCCGGGTGGCCCGGGTCGCCGGGGAGACGTGGCCGGGAAGGGTCTGGTCGTGACTCGCCGCCAGTTCGTTGTCGCCGCCACCGTCTTCGCCGCATTGCTCGGGGTGGGCTGTGGCTCGGAGGACGACCCACCGGCCGCCCAGCCCGTCCCCGGCGCGACGACGTTCGAGCCCGGGCGCTTCGACGACCTGCCCCAGTACCCACGAAGCGAGCCGTTGGGCCCGAGGAGCGAGGAGAAGGGCGTCGTGGCCCGCAGCTTCAAGGTCTCCGGAGGGTCGCCGGAACAGGTGCTCGACTTCTACGTCGACGCCCTGGAGGAGCCATGGAGGCTGGTGACGGGGGTCGAGAAGCTCGGCGCCGGGACGTTCCGGGCCGACTGGGTGTCCGAGGACTACCTCTTCCGGGTCAGCGCCACCCGCGAGCCCGAGCTCGACAGCACCGACGACGCCTCGGAGACCTTCGTGACGCAGTACAGCCTCACGTTGCACCCGCTGTGAGCGCATGGCCGGCCGGCTGGGCTGACGCCCGGGTGGCGCGGGTGCTCGTGCCGCTCGCCATCGGCAGCGCCATGGTCCCCGTCGCGGTCGTCGCCGTCCTGGCCGCCGCCCTGTATGCGGTGCCATCGCCGGCGCTGCCACCGGTCAGCCTGGACCCTCGCTCCCAGGTCACGAAGATCAATGCCGCAGACGGCACGGAGATCGCCACCCTGGGCGGGTTCGAGCGGTTCATCCCCGTGCGCGGCGAGGACCTGCCCGACGTGCTGAAGGATGCAGTGGTGGCGGTCGAGGACCACCGCTTCTACTCCCACCGCGGTGTGGACGTGCGGGGCATCCTGCGGGCGTTCTGGACGAACCTCACGGAGGGACGGGTGCTCGAGGGCGGCTCCACCATCACCCAGCAGTACGTGAAGCACGCCTACATGGAGGAACCAGAGCGCTCGCTCCGGAACAAGATCGAGGAGGCCGTACTCGCCACCCGGCTGGAGGACCGGCTGCCCAAGGACGAAATCCTCCACCGCTACCTGTCCACCGTGTACTTCGGCGGTGGGGCCTATGGGGTCGGAGCGGCGGCCGACAGCTACTTCCGCAAGCCCGTGGAGCAGCTCACCCTCGCGGAAGCGGCGCTCCTGGCCGGGATCATCCGGGCACCGTCACGGCTGAACCCCCGTTCCAACCCCGGGGGCGCCGAGGCCCGGCGCCGGCTGGTGCTGGACCGGATGCACCAGCAGGGCCGCATCGACGACGTGCAGTACCAATCGGCGCTGGCCGAGGGGGTGGCGCTCGTCGCCGCCGAGCCTCCGGCATGGCCCGCCACCGCCGTCTACCCAGCTCGCGAGACCCCGTCCGAACACCGCTACTTCGTGGACTACGTCCGCCGCTACCTCGTGGCCCGCTACGGGGCGACCGCGGTGTTCAACGAGGGCCTGCGCGTCGAGACCAGCCTGGACCCGGAGCTCCAAGCCATGGCCGAGGCCGCGGTCGACGAAGCCCTGGCTGGCACGGATCCGCCCCTCGCCATGTCCCTGGTGTCCATCGACCCGGCGACCGGGCTGGTGAAGGCCCTGGTCGGAGGGCGCGATTTCGACCGTTCCGAGGTGAACCTGGCCCTGGGCGACTGCGACGACGTGGAACCGGCGAAGGAGGGCGAGCCGCTCTGCGTCGACGGAGGGGGAACCGCGCGCCAACCGGGATCCTCGTTCAAGCCGTTCGTCCTGGCCCGGGCGCTGGAGGACGGCATGTCCCTGGCCGAGCGCTATCGGGGGCCGGCCCGCTACCGCTTCCCAAGCTGCCGCGGGGTGGGCTGCACCGTCCGCAACGCCGGAGGGGACGGGTACGGCACCCTGTCGCTGCGCCGGGCCACGGCCTACTCGGTCAACACCGTGTTCGCCCAGCTCATCGACGACGTCGGGGTGAAGGAGACGGCCGAGCTGGCCCACCGCCTCGGTGTGACGACGATCGACCCCGACGGCAGACCGGCCGGCGGCGAGCGCTATGGGCCCAGCCTGGCCCTGGGAGCGGTCGAGGTGTCGCCGCTCGACATGGCCGCCGCCTACGCCGTGTTCGCCAACCTCGGCACCAGGGTCCCAGCGTCGCCCGTCGTCAAGGTCACGACCGCCGACGGCGAGGTGCTCGAGGACAACTCCGCCCGCCAGGGCCGCCGGGTGCTCCCGGCGAGGGTCGCCCGGCAGGTGACCGAGGCGCTCCAGGGCGTCGTCGACTACGGCACCGGCAAGGCGGCCGGCATCGACGGCGTGGAGGTGGCAGGCAAGACGGGGACGACGGACGACAACACCGACGCCTGGTTCGTGGGCTACACGCCGGCGCTGTCGACCGCAGTGTGGATGGGGCACGCCGATGCCAAGCGCACGCTGGTCGACGCCGACGGCAACCGTGTCTACGGAGGCACGGTGCCGGCCCGAACGTGGGCCGCCTTCATGG
>JBOGIE010000075.1:0-10727 GCA_050742435.1 Acidimicrobiales bacterium
TCGCGAGCACCTCGCCACTCCTCCCGTATGTTGTGGGGAATATCGACGGGTGAAGCGGGTACTTGAAGAAAACCCTCGCCGTGCCGTACGGCGTATGCCCCGTGGCGGGTGCCCCACCGCCTGCCCGTACTACGTTTCTTCCCGTATCTGATCGAACAAAACGGACAATTCGGTCAGAGTAGCGGAGCGGTGCGGGAGGCGCCGCCGGTCAGGCCGGCGGTGTGGGGCGCAGGGCGGTGAGAAGCTCGATCGGGATCGGGAAGATGAGGGTGGAGTTCCGCTCGGTCGCCACCTCGGACAGGGTCTGCAGCGTGCGCAGCTGGAGGGCGCCGGGGCTCAGGGCCAGGCGGGCGGCGGCGTCGGACAGCTCCTGGCTGGCCTCCAGCTCCCCGGTGGCGGCGATGACCTTGGCCCGCCGCTCCCGCTCGGCCTCGGCCTGGCGGGCCATGGCCCGCAGCAGCTCGGGCGGCAGGGCGATGTCGCGGACCTCCACCTCGCGGACCTCCACGCCCCACGCCGCGGTGGACTGGGCGATCTTGGCCCGCAGTTCGTCGTTCACCGTGTCGCGGTGGGCCAGCAGGTCGTCGAGCTCGAAGCGGCCGATGATGGAACGCAGGCTGGTCATGGCCACCCGCTGGCTGGCGAACTTGAAGTTGTCCACCCCCAGGATGGCCTGGACGGGGTCGAGCACCTGGAAGTAGACGACGGCGTCGACCTGGACGGTGACGTTGTCGGCGGTGATGGCGGCCTGGGCGGGGATGTCGACCACCTCGACCCGCAGGCTCACCTTGACCACCCGGTCGATCAGCGGGAAGCGGACGACGATGCCCGGCCCTTTCGCCCCCTCCCGCACGTGGCCGAGCCGGAAGAACACCGCCCGCTCGTACTCGGTGACGATGATGAGGATCGACGGGAGGACGACGAACAGCAGGACGAAGGCGATGGCACCGGCGACGATCAGGCTGGTCATGCGACCAGTGTGGACCCACCCCCTCCGTTCTGGCTGCAGTTACCTGCGCCGGTGGGGGGCAACTGCAGCCAGAACGGCGGTGGGGGGCGGGGTGGTCAGGCCGAAGCCTTGGCGCGGAAGGCGGCGACGGTCTCGGCCAGCTGGTCGGCCTCGAGGACGTCGGCCATCACGCCGATCTGCTCTTCCCAGACGTCGTCCGGGATGTCCTTGTGCACTTCTTCTTCGAGTACGTGGTAGGTGGTGAGGCCCAACTGGGCCCCGGCCAGGGCGCCTGCGTAGGAGGGGTCACCCTCGATCACCGTCTCGGCGGCGATGCTCGCGCTCTCCGGGTCGGGAGAACCGAGCAGCACCAGCAAGTCGGACTTGTCGTGGGTCTGGCTCGCCTTGAGGATGGCCTCTTGGCTCTGCAGGTCCATGGCCCCAGCGGCGGTTCAGACGAAGCACTCGGTGGCCACGAAGACCACGTCGGCCCCGGCCGCCTTGGCGCAGGCGGCGATGGCGGGACCGGAGATCCCGTCGCGCTCGCCGACCGCGATCACTTTCTTTCCCTGGAGCATGTGTGTGTTTTCACCTCCCTACACCGGTCAGTTGCGTTCGAGCAGGACGCTCATGCCGTCGGAGAGTTGGCACATGCGTCCCAGGAACAGGCTGCCCTTGGCCAGCAGGTGCACCCGCTGGGCGTCGCCACCGCCTGCGGGGCCGAACGCATTGGCCGTCAGGCGGTCGAGGGCGTGGGGCAGGTAGCAGAGGGCCGAGGCCAGGTGGCCCTGGGTAGGGGCGAATCCGGGCATGCCTCGCTCGGTGACGAAGGACTTGATGTCGCCCCGGTCGATGTCGCCCTTGGCCGCGGCCAGGGCGGCGATCGTGCGGTAGTTGCGCTCGGGGACGTTCCCCGAACCCTGGGGCTCGGTGATCTCGGGGTTGTGCAGCTCGGTGGCGTAGTCGTCGACGTCGGTCATGGCGATGCCGTTGCGGGTCAGCGGCTCGACGGCCAGGGCCTTCATGACCTCCGCCGCCGACCCACCGGCGGCGACGCGGTGGCGCCCGACCACGTCGAGGCGGACCCGGGGCGAGCGGCCGTCGTCGGCCTCCACGAGGGCGGCCGTGCCGCCCAGCACGTCCTCCAGGATGGGCAGGTCCTTGGCCAGGTGGCCCTGGAACTTCATGCCCAGCTTGGCCAGCGACCCGCCGGCGATGATGGCGACCCGCTGGAAGACGCCCGCGCCCACCAGCGACGACGCCACGACCAGGGCGGGGATGAAGGCGGCGCAGAAGTTCTTGACGTCGGCGCCTGAGGCCTCGGTGAGACCGGCCACCTCGGCCACCGCCTTGGCCAGGTTGCCGCCGCCCCGCTGGTAGCGGTCGCCGATGGCCTCCTCGCCGCAGCCGATGACGTAGTCGACCGACGCCGGGTCGATGCCGGAGCGCTCCAGCAGGTGGAGCAGGGCCAGGCTGGCCGTGGCCTTGGCCGCCAGGTTGTCGATCAGGACGTGGGCGCCCAGCGACTCGTCGTCGGCCTGGGCGCAGCGCATGACCGCCCCGTCGGTGAGGCGCAGGGCGGCGGGCTCGGCGGCCACCGCCTCGACGTCGCCCGTGGCCTTCTCGATGCGGTCCAGGTCGAACCGCTTGGCCAGCGGATGGTTGGCCAGGGCCGCTGCCGCCGCCTCGGCCGTCTCCGGGGACAGGGCGAACAGGCCGAAGTCGTCGACCGCGGCCAGCAGGCCCCAGAACTCCTCCTCGGGCATGATCTCGCCGAACGGGCCGGTGCGGGTGGGGGCGCCTTGGTGGGCGGTCCAGGGGCGGGCCGGCAGGTCGCGGGGGTGGAGGTTGCCCATCCAGGCCTGGTGGGGCGGGTAGGCGGCGGCGTCGTCGAAGCTGCGCAGGGCGGCGGCGAAGCGGGCCGCGGTCTCCTCGCTCTTGGCCAGCTCGCGCCGGGGCTTGGAGCCGTGGCGGGCCAGGCTGGGCACGTGGGCCAGCACTTGTGTGGCCGCGGAGATCACAACGTCAGGCATGTACTTCCTCTTGTACCTCGAAGACCGTCGGACCATGTACAGGGGTCGACACGGCTTGCAGAGCGGTGTCGAGGAGTCTCCGCCGCCACGCCTTCTCGCCCTCGGGGTCGAGCGACGGATCCCCGGCCGGGAAGGGGATGCCCCGGGTGGGGACGATGCGCGGCGCGCCCACCCGCTCGGCGATCGACGTGAGGTTGCAGAGGAGCGCGGTCGGTATCCCCGCCCGCTCGAGCTCCTTGGCCAGCGTTGCCCCGCAACGCGTACCCGTCCCTCAGGTGGCGGTGAGGATGGCGGCCCGGGCGCCGGAGTGGCGCAGGTCGGCGGCCCACTCCACGCCGAACCGGCGGGCGTTGGCCACCGAGGTGCCGTTGCCCGCGGTGACCAGGTACTCCTCGTGGAGCCGGCCGATCCTGCCTTCGCGCTCGAGCTCCCGGGCGGCGTCGAGCGGGAGGATGCGGTGGGGGTCCTCGTTGGCCCAGACGGTGGAGAAGCCGCCGTGGACCGACCGCCACTCGCCCGACGCCAGCTGCTCGACGCCCTTCAGCGAGTAGCGCAGCCACTTCGTCGCCCGGGCCGACTCCAGGGCGCCGGGGTTGTCGTCGGGCACCAGGGCCCCCTCGGTGAGGATGGCCACCGTGGCCTCGGTCAGGTCCTTGACCGGGGCGGCCGGCGCCACCTTGTCGAAGCGGGGGAGGGGGACCTCGGTGGCCTCGCGGTCGCCGGCCAGGCGCGTCAGGACCAGGTCGACGGCCCGCTCGGCCGCATTGCGCTCGGCCATCCTCGGGGTGCGGGGGGCCAGGCCGACCAGGCCGTCGTCGTTGGTGAGCGTCTCCCCGGCGAGGAGTTTCCTGACCGCGGCCGCCAGGGTGTCGAGGGCCGGGCCCATCAGGCGGGCCGCCTCCCCGCTGGCCACGACGGGAGCCGCCCCCTTCTCGTCGATGCCGGGGTTGTCGGGGTGCATGGCCGCCACCGCGGGGATGCCAACCGCGGTGGCCGCCGCCGCCACCCGGGCGCAGGCCAGCCCGTAGCGCCCGCTGGTGAACGCCGGTCCGGCCACCACCAGGTCGGGCCGGGCGTCCTGGACCAGGGCCAGGATCTCGCCGATGGCCTCGGGGCGGCCGGCGGCGTCGTCGTCGCCGCAGGACACCGTGGCCACGATCTCGTGGTCGTCGCCCAGCAACTGGGCCAGGCGCTTCCCGGGGCCGACCGCGCCGGCCTGTGACGACGGGGGTGACGCCGCGGCGTCCTCGCCACCGGCGCCGACGAAGAACTGGTTCAGGTAGTGGACGATGCGCGCCATCTCACGCTCCCTCTTTGGGCGATTCAGGCTGGAAGCACGTCAGGCGGCCCCAGCCCAGCGGGCTGAGGGCGGCGAGGATCACGGCGGTCGGCAGCTCCATGGCCGACGTGGCCGGCACGCCGAGCAGGGCGAGCTCGTCGCCGCCGAGGGCCCGTTCCATCTCGGGCAGGTCGAGGCGGGTGTCGTAGTTGCCGGTACTGACCATGGCCGTGGCCCGCTCGGGCGGGACCACGACCGGCGGGCCGGTGCCGTCGGGACCGGCCATCTCGCCGAACAGGCCGACGGCGGCGATGCCCATGTCCTCCAGGGCGTCCATCTTGAGGGACATGTCGGCGTCGGCGTTGCCCCCGCCCTCCTTGGTGAGGACCACCGCCTGCCACCCGGCCTCGGCACACAGCCGGGCGGCGGCCGCCGACACCTCGGCCTTGTCCGATGCGCTGACCGGCTCGGGCGACAGGACCACGCCGGCGAACGACAGGTCGCGGCCGTGGCGGGCCCGCAGGGCGTTCACCACCGGGTGGTTCTGGTGGATCCAGGTGGGGTTCCGCAGCGACGGGTGCCCGTACTGGCCGCTGACCACCGCCCCGGCGTCGACCTCGGCCGGGTCGATCAGCGTCGGGCGCTGGCCGTTGAAGCTGGCGCCCCGCACGAACACGTCCTTGAACACGCCCTGGGTCTGGAGGTTGGTGACGGCGCCGACGCGGGGCAGCCCGTCGACGGCTCCCGGGTCGGGAAGCTCCTCCTCCTCGTCGGGCGGGGCGTCGAGGGCGGCCTCGGCCAGGGCCGCGGCCAGGGTCAGGGAGCCGCGGCGCAGGGCGTCGTCGACCTCGGCCCAGTCGGCCCCCTCGGCGGGCGTGAACTCGATCACCACGTTGTGGGTGGTCCCGAACGGCGAGAGCTCGGCCGCCGGCCCGGTCATGTCGATCACCGCCTCCTGGGCCCGGGGCAGGTAGCCGGCCACGACGACCGCCGCCCCCCGGAGGACGTGGACCGGCCCCGAGCTGGGCTCCCCGTCGAGCCAGCCGGGGAAGACGCCACCGCCGCCCGGCCCCTTGGTGCGGGGCTCGACCACGTCGAGCACCTTGACGATGCGCACGGGGTCGCCCGGGGAGGTGCAGGAGATGCGGACCTCGGCCAGGCACGGGGCGGCCACCAGCGCCGCCGCCTCGTCGGCGGAGACGGTCAGCTCGCCCCGGCGCCAGGCGGTCGCCTCGCCCAGCGCCAGCCGCTGGACACGATGGACGGACCTGGTCAGCACTTCCCGCCACCGTAGTTCGGACGACCGCGACCGCTCCATCTCGGCCCGGCGCCGCCCCGCGCACTGCATACTTGCGGCCGTGTCCGGCCCGGCAGCGACCCGTTGGCGCAGGCTCGTCGAGGCCCGGCTGGCGGAGATGGAGCGGCTGCAGCCAGGCCGGGGGGCCATCGGCGCCGCCTTCTGGGATTCCCGGGCCAGGCGGTTCGCGGCCCGCATGCCGGCCAGCACGGCCACGGCCGATCCCTTCTACAAGCGGCTGCGCCGGGCCACCGGGCGGCGCACCACGGTGCTCGACGTGGGGGCCGGTCCGGGCCGGTTCACCCTGGCCCTGGCTCCCCACGTGGCCGCGGTGACCGCGGTCGACCCCAGCAAGGGCATGCTCGACATCTGCCGCCGGCAGGCCCGGGCCAAGGGCCTGGCCAACGTGATGTGCGTCCACGGCCGGTGGGAGGAGGTCGACGTGGCCCCGGCCGACGTAGCCTTCTCGTCCTACGTCCTGCCCCTCGTCGCCGACGCTCCCCGGTTCCTGCACCGGCTGGACGACGCGGCCCGGAAGCGGGCCTTCCTGTACCTGGGCGCCTTCTCCCTCGACGCGGTGATGGACCCCCTGTGGCGGCACTTCCACGGCCGGCCCCGCAAGCCGGGCCCGACCTACCTGGACGCGGTGGACGTCCTGCGCGAGCTCGGGCTGGCCCCCACGGTCGAGGTGGTGGAGGTGCCCAGCCGGGCCCGGTTCAAGACCGCGGCCGAGGCGGCCAAGGACTACCGCGACCAGCTGTGCCTGCCCGACACCGCCGAGGCCCGCAAGGAGCTGCGGGGCCTGCTGGCCGACTGGCTGGTCCCCCGCGGCGGCGAGCTGGGCCCGCCGCTCAAGACGGTCCCGGCGGCGATCATCAGTTGGGGTCGCGGGTAGGTTCCCGAGGGTGCCCGAACAGCTGCGTGTCCCCCAAGAGCTCCGTGTGCCCCAAGAGCTGCGTGTGGAGGTCCTGCCCGAGGCGGCCCACGAGGAGGACATGGCCCAGGCGACCTCGGCGCTCCTGAACCACGACGTCATCCAGGTCGACTTCGCCGGCCGCGACCTGTGGCTGGTGGCCCACGACGTGGTCGACAAGGGCGACGAGGCCGGGCAGCGGTTCACCGCCACCATCCAGGACATGGACAGCGGCCGGGTGCTGATCGCCGACGGCCGCTTCGACGAGCTCGACTACTCGACCATCTTCCACACCGCCTGGCAGCGCCCGGCGTCCGACGACGAGTTCGCCTGGGCGGTCGACACCCTCAAGCAGGACCTGGTCCTGGGCCCGGCGCTGGAGGGCGGCGAGCTCCAGGCCTACAAGCCGATGCCGCCCATCGCCGGGCTGCGCGACCCCGACGGCAACGTGGAGCGGGTGGTGGCCGTGGGCCTGCGGTCGAGCACCGGCGAGCACCGGGTGGTGGGCGTCCGGACCGCCGACGGAGAGGTCCTGCACGAGCCCCCCGGCGTGGCCGCCCCGTCCACCGACGACTGCGGCGCCCCTACCGAGGAGGCGGCCGCCGCCGTCCCTGGCGCCCGCCAGGCTCGGGTCCGGGTATGGCAGGGGGACGCCAAGCTCTGGGACCTGGTCGTCGTGCGGCCCTCGGCTTCCTCGGGCACCAACGGCTCGGGCGTCGAGCTGCGCACCGTGGACTACCTGGGCGCCCGGGTCCTGCACCGGGCCCACCTGCCCATCGTGAACGTGGAGTACGGCGAGGAGGCGGCCGCCGCCGGCATAGCCCCGGCCGAGCGCCACTGGGCCCACGAGGAGGCGGCGTTCGACGCCCAGGGCGACGAGCCCGTGGCCGGGTTCCGGCTCTGCCCGGCCCGGCCGGGCACCATCCTGGAGACGGGTAGCGCGGGCGGCGGGTTCCGCGGGGTGGCGCTGTGGGCCGAGGGCGACGAGGTCGTCGTCGTCAGCCAGCTGGAAGCCGGTCCGTACCGGTACGTCAACGAGTGGCGCCTGGCGGCCGACGGCACCATCCGGCCCCGGATCGGCTTCTCGGCGGCCACCAATTCCAGCACCTGCAAGCCCCACGTGCACCACGCCTACTGGCGGCTGGACTTCGACATCCTGGCCCCTGGCTCCAACGTGGTCCGGGAGTACAACGACCCACCCATCCGGGGCGAGACCAAGTGGCACCTCATGCGGTTCGAGGTGAAGCGACCCCGCGACGCCTCGCTGGGCCGGGTCTGGCGCATCCGCCACGACCGGGACGGCCGCGAGTACTCGATCGTCCCCGGGCCGGCTGACGGCACCGCCGCCGACCCCGAGACCGGAGGGTTCGGCGTGGGCGACGTCTGGGTCCTGCGCTACGACCCGTTCGAGATGGACGACGGGCAGGGGTTCACGACCGACCCGGCGCTGGCCCGGGCCGGGCTGGACCGGTTCGTGTCAGGCGAGCCCGTCCACAGCCGTGACGTCGTGCTCTGGTACGGCGTCCACGTCCGCCACCCGGGCGACGACACCGCCCGGGTGGGGCCCGACCTGGTCCCCAATCACTGGCACTCCAAGGAGCTGCCCGAGCCCGAGCTGCTGGAGGAGCCCCCGGCCGGCGAGTAGGTGGCCCGCACCGCCCGCAGCACCGGCGTCCACGCCGGGTCGTCGGTGGCCAGGTCGGCCCGGTACTGCAGCCGCCGCCCGACCAGCCCGCCCAGCCCGCACACCTCGCCGGAGGGGGGGACCGGCGTCCACTCCGACCAGGTGCCGTCGGGCACCGACGTGTCGCCCGCCCGCACCTGCAGCGCCAGGCTCGTCTTCTCCGGGACGTCGGCCTCCCACGTCACCTGCTGCCACTGTGCCGGAGTGGCGGCGTCCAGCACCCGGGAGGTGAACGACCCGGCTGGGGCGTACGGGGAGATGCGCATCCACTCCACCCGCAGGGGGTCGTCGCCGAGGCGCTGGTTGCCGGCCAGCGTCCGCATGTAGGCGGGGAGGGGGACGAGGATCTGGGCCACGCGCTGGCCGTCGATGGAGAAGGCCACGTCCAGGACGTTCCAGTCGATGCGGTACCGGTGCGCCTCGCCGAACCAGTCGCCGGGCAGCCTCTTGTCCTCGACCAGGAGGAGGTTGGTGCGGCCGTACAGCTCCCGGCCCCATTTGGTGCTGACCATGACCCACGGCACCTCGACGAAGTCGTTGCCGAACCCGGCGTGCTGGTCGGGGCGGGCGGCGAACACCGCCGAGAACTCCAGCGACCGGGGGCCGGGGATGAGGGCGTCGGCGCCGACCCACGCCCCGTACAGGCTGATCATCCCGTCACCGATCGTGGCCCTGCCGCCCTCGAGGTAGGCGGTCACCTTCCAGCCCTCGGGCAGCCCGTCGCCGGTGAACTCCGCCGCCGCCTTGGGGGTCAGGACCACCTCGCCGGCCAAGGTCCGGGCCACGTAGGCCCCGGCGTCGTGGGTGCCGGCCGCGAAATCGGCGGCGGAGCTGTCGGTGACCTCGGCCAGGGACACGGCTGACGATCCTGGCACAGCCGACCGGCGGGTCCTCCGCCACTGTAGGTCGCGAACACTCATTGCGGGGCTTTCAGGCGCACGCGAGAATTCAAATCGGGGAGTAACAGGCGGACCGTCACCGCACTTCTTCTACCTACGAAAGGTCGCCGATATGGGTCGGTATTTTGGCCGCGAGCCGCGCTATTCCCGGGAGGAGCTCGAGCGGCAGGCGCAGGAGGCCATCGATGCCCGGGTCAGCCTCGGCCGGCCGCCCGACGAGGACTTCCGGCCCCTGGAAGCCCGGCTGGAGGCCCTCGACGAGGCCATTTTGTCCCGCCCGCCGGTCGAACCGCAGCGCCAGCCGGTCACGAGCGTGGTCCGGGAGGAGCCGGCGCCGCCGCCCACCGCCGCCCCGCCGGCCCGGCTCCGGGTCGCCCGCCGCCTGGTCGGAGCCCGCCGCGAGGCCAACTGAGGCACCCGGAAACGCCAAAATTTCCCTAGAGGCGGGGGGCCAGCTCCTTCTCGAAGAAGTCGAAGAAGCCCTCCTGGTCGGGGCCGATCTGGTGGATGTAGACGTGGTCGTAGCCGGCGTCCACGAAGGCCTTGATGCTCTCCAGGTGCCGCTCGGGGTCGGGCCCGAGGGGCAGCTTCTCGGCCAGGTCGTCGGGGGTGATGAGCTTGGCCGCCTGCTCGAAGTGCCGGGGCAGCGGCAGCTCCTGGGACAGCTCCCCGCCGATGCCGGCGTTGGGCCACCACTCGTAGGCCGTCTTCTTGGCCTCGTCCTCGTCGGCCGCCCAGCACACCGTCATCTGCCCGTAGCGGGGCCCTGACCCGCCGGCCCGGCGGAAGGTGTCGATCAGGTCGGCATCGGGGGACACGGTCCACAGCCCGTCGGCGACCTGGCCGGCCAGCTCGGCGGCCGAGGGCCCGGCGGCGGCCAGGATGATGGCCGGCGGCTCCTCGGGCAAGGTGTAGATCCGGGCGTTCTCGACGGTGTAGAAGGTGCCGTCGAAGCTCTGGTAGCCGCCCTCCCAGAGCTGGCGGATCACGGCGATGGCCTCGGCCAGCATCTCCTGGCGGACGGGGGCCGGCGGCCAGTGGTCGCCCAGGATGTGCTCGTTGAGGTTCTCCCCGCTGCCGACGCCGAGGAAGAAGCGGCCGGGCATCATGGCCGTCACCGTGGCCGCAGCCTGGGCGATGATCGCCGGGTGGATGCGCACCGTGGGGCAGGTGACCCCGGTGCCCACGTTCAGGCTGCTGGTGGCGTGGCCGATGGCACCGAGCACCGACCAGACGAAGGGGGCGTGACCCTGCTGGTCGACCCACGGGTGGTAGTGGTCGGAGATGGCGGCGAAGGTGAAACCGGCGGCCTCGGCGCGCTGGGCGTAGCGGACCAGGTCGTTGGGCCAGTGCTCCTCCGATGACAGGGCGTAGCCGAACTCGGCCATGGCGCGTGCTCCTCTCGTCCCTCTCGTCTCTAGTCCTCGACGTACCCGGGATCCCGGTCGTAGTTGATGCCCGGCGGCTCGTCGACCACCCGCATGGCCGACTCTTCGGCGCTGAGGGTGTCCTCCAGGCCGACGTCGGCCTCGCCCACCGAGTCGGCCTCGTCGTCGCCCAGGCCGTCGTCGGCGCCCGGCTCCAGGAACTGGCGGTCGGCGTCGTCGCTCCCGGCCGCCCCGACGTCGGGCTGCTCCCGGGACACGCGCACGTCCATCGGTTCCTGTGCGAGC
>JBOGIE010000076.1:0-10673 GCA_050742435.1 Acidimicrobiales bacterium
ATCCCGGTCCAGGTCAGCATACGGCCCAGTCCGGCGAGCACCGACTCGCCCGCTCCGGTGGCCCGTGGCCACCCCGGCGCGGGACAATGGTCCGCCGAGAGGAGGTCCGGCCATCACCGTCACCCCCGACACCCCCGTGGAGCTGGTCCAGCGCCTGTACGCCGACCTGGTCGAGCGCACGGCCGCGGGCCGGCGGCTGTTCGGCCGCCCCCTCGCCCTGGCCGAGAAAGTGCTGCTCGCCCACCTCGTCGGCGGGACCGGCACCGCGCCGGTCCGGGGACGGACCTACGTCGAGCTGCGTCCCGACCGGGTGGCCATGCAGGACGCCACCGCTCAGATGGCCCTCCTCCAGTTCATGACCGCCGGCCTGCCCCAGGTGCAGGTGCCGACCACCGTCCACTGCGACCACCTGATCCTGGCCCGGGACGGCGCGGACGCCGACCTGGCCGCGGCCGAGGACGTCAACCGGGAGGTCTACGACTTCCTGTGCACCGCCTCCACCCGCTACGGCATCGGGTTCTGGAAGCCGGGCGCCGGCATCATCCACCAGGTCGTGCTCGAGCGGTACGCCTTCCCGGGCGGGATGATGATCGGCACCGACAGCCACACGCCCAACGCCGGGGGCCTGGGCATGGTGGCGGTCGGGGTGGGTGGCGCCGACGCGGTCGACGTGATGACCGGGGGGACGTTCGGCCTGCGCTGGCCCCGGCTGATCGGCGTCCGCCTCACCGGCACCCTGTCGGGCTGGGCGTCGCCCAAAGACGTGATCCTCAAGGTGGCCGGCATCCTCACCGTGCGGGGCGGGACGGGGGCCATCGTCGAGTACTTCGGCCCCGGGGCCGGCGCCATCAGCTGCACCGGCAAGGCCACGATCTGCAACATGGGGGCCGAGATCGGCGCAACCACCTCGATCTTCCCTTACGACTTCCGGTCCCGCGCCTACCTGGTGGCCACCGGCCGGGGCCGGCTGGCCGACGCCGCCGACGCCGTGTCGGCCGAGCTGCGGGCCGATGACGAGGTCCTGGCCGACCCCGGCTCCTTCTTCGACGAGCTGGTCGAGATCGACCTGTCCCAGCTCGAGCCGCACGTCGTCGGGCCCCACACGCCCGACCGGGCCCGGCCCGTGTCCGCCCTGGCCGGCGAGGCCCGGGCCGAGCAATGGCCGCTGCCCCTGTCCCAGGCGCTGGTCGGCTCCTGCACCAACTCCTCCTACGAGGACATCAGCCGGGCGGCCAGCGTGGCCCGCCAGGCCGCGGCCCGAGGCCTGCGCACCCGCACGCCGCTCCTGGTCACCCCCGGTTCCGAGTCGGTGCGGGCCACGGTCGAGCGCGACGGGCTGCTGGCCGACCTCGAGGCGGTGGGCGCCACCGTGCTGGCCAACGCCTGCGGCCCGTGCATCGGCCAGTGGGCCCGGTCCGACGTCGCCTCCGGCCAGCCCAACTCGATCATCACCTCGTTCAACCGGAACTTCCCCGAGCGCAACGACGGGAACGCCCAGACCCTGGCCTTCATCGCCTCGCCCGAGACCACCGTGGCCTACGCCCTGGCCGGCACCCTGGACTTCAACCCGCTGGCCGACCGCCTCGACGGCACCCTCCTGGCCGAGCCGCAGGGCGTGGAGCTGCCGCCCGGCGGGTTCGCCGACGGCGACGCCGGCTTCGTCGCCCCGCCCGAGGACGGGTCCTCGGTGCAGGTGGTGATCGATCCCACCAGCACCCGCCTCCAGCGCCTCGAGCCCTTCCCGCCCACGGCCGACGACGTGCTGACCCAGCTGCGGGTCCTGCTCAAAGCCTGGGGGAAGTGCACGACCGACCACATCTCGGCAGCAGGGGCGTGGCTGCGCTACCGGGGCCACCTGGAGAACATCAGCGGCAACCTGTACCTGTCGGCCACCAACGCCTTCACCCGGGAGTCCGGCGTGGGGTGGTGCGAGGTCCACGGCGCCCGCGAGCCCTATCCCGACGTGGCCCGCCACTACAAGGAGGCCGGCCTGGCGTGGGTGGCGGTGGGCGACGAGAACTACGGGGAGGGCTCGTCCCGGGAGCACGCGGCCATGGAGCCCCGTTTCATGGGAGCCAAGGCGGTGATCGTCCGGTCGTTCGCCCGCATCCACGAGACCAACCTCAAGAAGCAGGGCGTGCTGCCCCTGGTCTTCGCCGACCCGGCCACCTACGACGAGATCGGCGAGCTAGACCGCATCTCGATCCTGGGACTGGGGAGCCTGGCCCCCGACCGACCGGTCGACTGCCGTCTCCACCGCCCCGACGGGTCCACCCTCGACTTCCAGTGCGCCCACACCCTGTCCGACGAGCACGTCGAGTGGTTCCGTGCCGGGAGCGCCCTGAACCTCATCCGCCGGCGGTTCGCCGGCTGAGCGGGCCGGCCGGAACCGGAAGTACCCCCAGAAGGCGAACGAGAACACCGCGAACCCCGCGAACAGGCCGATGACCACGTTGGTGGGCGAGGCCGACGTGTTCGACACGTAGCCGGTGCTGGGGCGCAGGAGGATGTGGACGAAGGCCAGGAGCGTCACCGCGTAGAGGCCGGCCCACGCGGCCCGACTCCAGCCGACGACCTTGGCCCCCTGGAGAAGGCGCAGGGGCAGCATGGCGATGACCAGGCTGTCGAGGGCGGCCCAGAAGATGCCAGCCAGGATGTTCTCGACCAGGATGATGCTGAGGGTTTTCCCGGACTCGGCCGCGGCCGCCGACACCGGCATCATGGCCAGCCAGGTGACGACGCTCAGCCCGAGCAGCAGGGCCGCGGTGCGGGCGGCCAGCCGGCCCGACTCGTCCCGCGCCAGGGAGCGGCTGAGGGCCAGGCCGCCGACCAGGCCGTAGAAGTAGCCGGGCTGGAAGTGGACGGCCCGGGACAGCACCACGCAGGCGATGCCGACGAGGACGGCGCCCGGCAGGGCGATCGGCCTCGCTCGCTCCCCGTACCGGCGGCGCACGTGCACCACGGAGGGCACGTCGGAGGCGAAGACCACCACGGCCGTGGCCAGGCTCAGGCCGAGCGCCCCGAGGGCGGTGGCGGGGTCGAAGCCGCTGCTGGGCTGCATGGCGAACCACAGGGGGCCGCTCAGGAACAGGAAGGAGACGAGCACGGCGCCGTGGTGGCGGCCGCCACCGATTGAGCGGGGCCGCAGCCGGAACCACCGCCGCACCTCGTCGTAGTGCTCCTCCAGGGTGGTGTTGAACAGCTCGGCCGGGAAGGCGATGAGCACCAGGAGCCCGGCCACCGCGAGGGCACTGAGCAGGAGCGCCTCCAGCCCGAAGTCGACCTGATCGGCCTGGGGCAGCGATGTCGCCAGCGGGCTGCGGTGGACCCCGGCCTCGGTGACCTCGAAGGTGGCGGCGGCCAGCACTGGCGCCCCCGACGTCGAGCAGGAGGCGGAGACGTCGTAGGTCCCGGGCGGGGTGTCGCCGGGGACCGAGATGCCGTCCTTGCGGATCCGGCCGCCCGCGTCGGGACCGGTCGACCCGACGCGCCGGCCGTCGACGAAGACGTACACCGTGTCGCACGCCGGGCCCGCCTGGGCCAGGTCGGGTGCGGCGAGGTGGCGCACCCCCATGGCCCGGGTGCCGGCGGGCGGGTACCCCGTCCCCGAGACGGTCAGCCCGATGCCCGGCGGGCCGGACCTCCGCCCGGCGGCGGTGACCGCGTCCAGGGTGACGCCGGGAGGCTGCCGTGAGAGCCCGGCCGGCTCCAGCGGTGGCGGGGCGGCGGGCGCGGTCGTGGTCGTCGTGGTGGTCTCGGGCACCGTATCGGCCGTGGCCTCGTCCGGCACGGGCTCCACGGTGGGCGCGGGGAGCAGGGTGGTCCCCGGGCGGGTGGTCTGCACCGGTGGCCGGGCCGACGTGGTCGGGCGGGGCGGGGCGGTGGGCGGCGGCTCGGTGTCGGGCGGGGCGGTCGTGGGAGGCGGCTCGGTGGTGGTGGTGGTTGTGGTGGTGGCCGGGGGCGTCCCGGTCCCCGCCAGGGAGCTCTCCCGGGAGTTGTCGAGGCCGTAGACGACGGTGAGCGTCCCCGCCTTGGCCCCGGCGGTCGCCGGCTCGAACACGACCAGCACCGTGCACCCGGTCGACCCCGCCGAGACTCCGGGGCCGCACGTTCCCCCGGCCCTGGTGAACTCTCCCGTCACGCTCACCGCGTCGACCGTCACCGGCGAGGTGCTGACGAAGGTGAACTGCTCCGCCCCGCTGCGCTGGCCGGCCTCCACCGGGCCGAAGTCCAGGCGGGCGGGGCTCAGGGTCTGCGACGACGTCTGCCCGGCAGCGGCAGGCACGCTCAGGGCCACGGCGAGGGCCGCGACGGCTCCCCCGACCGGGATCCGAGCACTCCTTGCAACCACCGCTCCCCCGTCGCCCGCTCGAACTGCTCGCGACAGGACCACCCTACGCCTGCCGCCCCGGAACCGGTAGGGGCGAACCCAACCGCTACACTGGCCGGCAATGGCACGGAACAACGACCGCGACCGCGGCAAGAAGCGAACGCCGGTCCGCGACACCAACCGCCGGGGCAAGCCCAAGGTCTGCGTCTTCTGCCGCGACCACGTGACGTGGGTGGACTACAAGGACGTCAACGTCCTGCGCCGGTTCATCAGCGACCGGGCCAAGATCAAGGCCCGCCGCACCACCGGCACCTGCACCCAGCACCAGCGTGAGGTTGCCGTCGCCATCAAGACCGCCCGTGAACTGGCCCTGCTGCCCTACACCCAGCGCACGGTGAGCGACAAGGCCGGGCGCGACGGCCGGGGTGGTCGGGGCGGTCCCCGCGGGCCCCGTCCCGATGCCGCCCGTGAGGCCGACGTGACCGACGTGACCGACGTGCCCGCCGAGGCCGAGGCCGGTGTCGACGACGACGCCCTGGCCGACGACGACGCCGTCCCCGCCTACGCCGAGTAGCCCAACCGGCTGACCCGGCCCGCCGGCGGCGCCTGAGCCCGTGCTCCGGCTGCCCACCGCCTGCCTCGTCGTGCTCGTCGGGCCCTCGGGCAGCGGCAAGTCGACGTGGGCCGACGCCTCGTTTGCCCCGAACCAGGTGGTGTCGGCCGACCGGCTGCGGGCCCTGGTCGGCGAGCACGAGCACGACCAGCGGGCGGGCACCGACGCCTTCGCCGTCCTCGACCTGGTCGTCGACCGCCGGCTCCGCCGGGGCCTGCTGACCGTCGTCGACACCGTGGGCCTCGAGCCGGAGCGCCGGCGCAGCTACGTGGCCCTGGCCCGCCGCCACCGCCGGCCGGTGGTGGCCGTGGCCTTCGACGTACCCGCCGCCGAGTGCCGGGCCCGCAACGCCCGCCGCGCCCGCCCGGTGCCGGCCAAGGTGCTGGCCGGCCAGCTCCGGCGCTGGCCCGCGGTCCGTGACGAGCTGGCCGGCGACGGGTTCGACGCCGTCTACGCCCCCGGCCCGGTCCGCGTCGTCCATCCCCAGCTGGTGGGCGCACCGGCCGCCGCCCGCCGCCAACAGGAGGATCCCATGGCCCTGTCCTTCGGACTGCAGATCGCCACCTTCGACTGGCCGGGCGGACCGCCGGAGATCGGCGCCCGGCTGGCGTCGGTGGCCCGCGCCGCCGAGGAGGCCGGCTTCACCAGCCTGTGGGTCATGGACCACTTCATCCAGATCCCCCAGGTCGGCCGGCGCTGGGACCCCATGCTGGACGGCTGGACCGCCCTGGGCTTCCTGGCCGGCCACACCTCCCGGGCCACCCTCGGGACGATGGTGACGGGTGTCACCTACCGCAACGTGGCCCACCTGGCCAAGATCGCCGCCACCCTGGACGTGCTCTCGGGTGGCCGGGCGGTCTGCGGGATCGGCGCCGCCTGGTTCGAGCAGGAGCACAAGGCCTACGGGTTCGACTTTCCGCCCGTCCGCCGGCGGTTCGAGCTGCTGGAGGACGCCCTGCGGCTGCTGCCCCTCATGTGGGGACCGGGGGCGCCGGCCTTCGACGGGACGGTGATCAAGGTGCCCGAGGCCATCTGCTACCCCCGGCCGGTCCAGGAGCGCATCCCCATCCTGGTCGGGGGGTCGGGCGAGCGGAGGACGCTGCGCCTCGTGGCGCGCCACGCCGACGCCTGCAACCTCGTCGGCGACGCCGCCACCGTGCGCCACAAGCTCGACGTCCTGTGGGGCCACTGCGCCGAGGTGGGGCGCGACCCGTCAACCATCCAGGTCACCCATCTGGCGTCGGCCCTGGTCACCGACGACCCCTCGCCACCCGCGACGGGGCCCGCCGGTTCAAGCACCGGCCCGGGCACGGTCGAGGACCAGGTCGGCCGCTACCGCGAGTTGGCCGAGGCCGGCGTCCAGACCGGGGTCGTGCGCCTCTCCCCCATCCTGGACGAGGCGGCCATCGAGCGCTTCGCCCCGGTCGTCGCCGCGTTCAGGTGACGGTGAAGGTGGCCACGCCGGTGGCGGTCATCCCGCTCAGGTCGCGGAAGCACACCTCGTAGACGCCGGGGGCCGTGGTGGCGGGGACCGTCCCCTGGACGTTGCCGATGCGCCCGTTCGTCCCAGGCCACAGCGACGCCGGGTTCAGCACGGCGACGACGTCCCGGCAGCCCCCGGTGGCCAGCACCAGCCGGTACGGGACGTTCGGGAAGGCTCCGGTGGCCCGGGCGGTGACGGTGGAGCCCGCCGGGCGGGCCCGGGTGCCGTCGCTGAACCAGGTCGAGCCGGCGATCACCGGGCCGGAGGAGGCGGGCGCGGCGGTGACGGCCACGCCGTGCGGGGAGCGCCCGACCGGCACGTTGGCCACGACCGTGTTGGTGGCCGTGTCGAGGACGGCGAGCTGGCCGTCGGCGTCCCTCGTCACGTACACCCGGTCGCCACTCGGGGCCACCGCCACCTCGCGGGCGAAGGGCACCGGCACGGTGGCCACCACCGCGTTGGTGGCGGTGTCGATGACGGTGACCGCGCCGCTCAGGCTGGCGACGTACAGCCGGGAGCCGTCCGGGCTCAGCGCCACACCGGTGGGATCCCGAGGGACGGGCAGGGTGGCCACCACCGCGTTGGTGGCGGTGTCGATCACCGAGACGGAGAGGCTGGACTGGTTGGTGACGTAGACCCGCGCCCCGTCGGGCCGGACGGCGACGCCATGGGGCGAGTGGCCCACCGGGATGTCGGTCACCACGGTGTTGGTGGTGGTGTCGACCACGGTGAGGGCATCGAGGGCCTGGTTGGCCACGTACATCCGCCTCCCGTCGGGCGAGAAGGCCATCCCTGCGCCCGCCACCACCGGGATGGTGGCGACCACCGAGTTGGTGGCCGGGTCGATCACCGCCAGGCCGTCGAAGGTGGCGACGTAGACCCGCGCCCCGTCGGGCCGCACGGCCACGCCCTGGGGGAAGTTGCCGACCGGGATGGTGGCGACGACGGTGTTGGTGGCCGTGTCGATCACCGACACCGTGTCGGAGCCGCCGTTGGCCACGTAGACCCGCGTGCCGTCCGGCCGCACGGCGAGCGCGTTCGGCTGGTCCCCCACCGGGATGGTGGCGACCACGGTGTTCGTGGCGGTGTCCACCACCGAGACGGTGTCCGAGACCGTGTTGGCCACGTAGGCCCGGCCCGGGGCGGCGTAGGCCGGGGACGCGCCGATGGCCACGGCCAGGGTGGACGCCACCACCATGGCCAGCACGGCCGTCGCCGGCCGTCGCCCCGCCGTGGCCCCCGGCCGATCGCCGGTCGATCCCATGGAGTCCCCTTCCCCCGGGCCGCCCCATCGGCCGCCGTTCCGGGTGGGGCCAGACTATGTCGCCGGCGCGACAGTGGCGAGCGCCCGGGCCAGATCCTCCACCAGGTCGTCGACGTCCTCGATCCCCACCGACAGCCGCACGAGGCCCGGGTCGGCGGCACCGGGCGTGCCGGTCAGGCTGAGGTGGCTCATGCGGGCCGGGTAGCTCACCAGGGACTCCACCCCGCCGAGGGACTCACCCAGGGTGAACAGCCGGGTCCGGCTCACGAACTGGGCGGCGGCCGCCTCACCGCCGCGCAGCACGCAGGAGACCATGCCCCCGAAGCGGCCGGCCATCTGGCGCTTGGCCAGGTCGTGGCCGGGGTGGTCGGGCAGGCCCGGATAGTTCACCGCCTCCATCGCCGGATGCCCGGCGAGGAAGCCGGCCACGGCCAGGGCGTTGTCGCAGTGGCGGTCCATGCGCAGGGCCAGGGTCTTGACACCCCGCAGCACCAGGAAGCAGTCGAACGGGCCGGGGACCGCGCCGGCGGCGTTGCGGACCAGGGCGACGGCCGTGGCCAGCTCGTCGTCGTCGGTGGCCACGAACCCGCCGATCACGTCGGAGTGGCCGCCCAGGTACTTGCTGGTCGAGTGGACCACCAGGTGGGCGCCCAGCTCGAGGGGGCGCTGCAGGTAGGGGGTGGCGAAAGTGTTGTCGACCGCGCACCAGGCTCCCCGCTCCCGGGCCAGCGTGGCCAGGGCGGGGATGTCGACGATCTCCAGCCCGGGGTTGGTGGGCGACTCCACCCAGACCAGCCGGGTGCGGCCGGTCCACGCCCCGTCGACCGCGGCGGCGTCGCCCAGGTCGACAGGGGTGAAGTTGGCCTTGTGGACCTGGGTCAGCAGGCGGTGCGTCCCGCCGTAGCCATCGCGGTTGACCAGGATGTGGTCGCCCGGATCCAGCTGGCGGATGACCGAGTCGACCGCGGCCATGCCGCTGGCGAAGGCCAGCCCGTGGGCCGCCCCCTCCAGGGAGGCGATGCACGTCTCCAGCGCCGCCCGGGTGGGGTTGGCCGTCCGGGCGTACTCGTAGCCCTTGTGCCGGCCCAGGCCCTCCTGGGCGAAGGTCGACGTCTGGTAGACGGGCGTGGTGACCGCCCCGGTGGCCGGGTCGGGCTCCTGCCCGGCGTGGATGGCGCGGGTGGAGAAGCCGGTCAGGGCCTCAGCTCTGCTGGAGCTCGGCGATGCGGGCGTCGATCCGGGCCCGCTCGGCCAGCAGGGCCTCGCGCTCGGCGTCCTCCGACTCGATCACCGAGATGATCTGCTCGACCGCATCCCGCACCGACTGGGCCTCGCCCGGCCCCAGGGGGCCGCCCCGGCGGTCGGCGGCGGGCACGTCGGCGTCCCAGGGCACGACGGCGGCCAGCGGCACGCCGTACTCCGAGGAGAGGGTGGTGAACAGGTCGACGTCGGCCTGGCCCCTGGCCTTGTTGCCCACCCCGTAGATGCGGGGGATGCCCAGCTCGCGGGCCAGGGGGACGGTGCGGCCGGCGGTCATCACCGACTTGTGGGTGGGCTCCATGACCATGAGCAGCACGTCGGCGTAGGCCAGGGTGCCGCCCGAGCGGCTGAGGTGCTCGAGGCCGGCCTCCATGTCGACGAGGGTGATGTCGGCCTCCTCCTCGATGGCCGTGCCCAGGAGGCTGCGGACCATGTAGTGGTCGGCGCAGCTGCAGCCGGCGCCCGCCTGGTCGATCCGCATGGCGTGGAGGAGGGTGACGCCCGAGGGGGTCGGCAGCCCGTACTCCTTGAGCAGGGCGCCGGGCGAGAGGGTGCCGTCACCCAGGCCCACGACCAGCTTGCGGGGGACGAGCGGGGCCTCGTTGGCCGTCTTCTCGTCGAGCCCCAGGCTCATGGCCAGGTTGGGGTTGGAGTCGGTGTCGACGGCCAGGACCCGCTGGCCGCGGGCGACGAACGCCTGGCACAACAGGCCCGACAACGACGTTTTGCCCACTCCGCCTTTGCCGACGACACCAAGCTTCATCCCGTTCTCCCTTCAGGTGACCCCCCCATTCTGCCGCGAACGCGACGTTCGGGGGGCGGAGACTCAGATGATGTCTTCGCGGCGGCGGACCACCCGGCGGCGGGCGACCACCGGCTCGTCCTCCACGTAGCCGTCGTCGACCAGCGTGGTCCGGCGCCGGGGACCGCCGTACCAGCCGCCGGTGCCCCCGTTCATCAGCAGCAGGCTCACGGCCAGGGCGATTACGCCGACGACCATGAGGATGACGCCGATGGTGTTGAGGTCGATGCCCGAGGTGGACACGTCGACCGCGAAGGCCAACACCGCCCCCAAGGCGATGAGGAAGATGCTTCCACCGATGCCCATTGAAATCCTCCCAGCGCTCGATCGTCTGGACGTTCTCGTACCCACCGGCCGCACCGGTTACCCGCCCCCGAACAGACGGTCGGCTATGCTGGGACCGCGACCGGTGCAGCGGCACCTCAGTCGGGGCCATTCCTTCCTGAGCCAAGGGCTCTGTGGCGGGTTCGGCCCGCCCCCTTCCATAGCTCAGGAGAAAGCTCATCCCCACCAAGACCTTCGCCGCGCTCGGCGTGGCGTCCGACCTCTCGGACGCCCTGGCCGCCGCCGGCATCACCCACCCCTTCCCCATCCAGGCCCTCACCATCCCCGACGCCCTGGCCGGGCGCGACGTCTGCGGCAAGGCCCAGACCGGTTCGGGCAAGACCCTGGCCTTCGGCCTCCCCCTCATCATGCGCACCGGCAAGGCCCAGCCCAAGCGGCCCCGGGCCCTCGTGCTGGTGCCCACCCGCGAGCTGGCCCACCAGGTCCAGGAGGTGCTCACCCCCCTGGCCGAGTCCCGCGGCCTGCGCCTGGGCGCCGTCTACGGCGGGACGCCCATGGACCGCCAGATCAAGGCCCTGCGGCGGGGGGTCGAGATCATCGTCGCCACGCCGGGCCGGCTGATCGACCTGGGCGACC
>JBOGIE010000077.1:0-10659 GCA_050742435.1 Acidimicrobiales bacterium
CCCACGATCCCGTCCACGTACAGGTAGCCGGAGGGGACGGTGTCGACGAAGTCCAGCCCCTTCTCGGTGAGCTCCACCACGTCGCCGTCCTCGGCCAGGAGGACGTTGGCCGCGGGCACCCCCATCTCCATGGCCAGGCGGGCGTGGTGGGTGAGATGGCGGAACTCCCCGTGGACGGGGATGAAGTGCTCGGGCCGGGCGATGGACAGGAGGGTCTTGAGCTCGCCCTGCATGGCGTGGCCGGTGACGTGGACGTCGGCCATGCCCGAGTGCACCACCTCGGCGCCCAGCCGGTAGAGCCCGTCGATCACCTTGTTCACGCTGTACTCGTTGCCCGGGATGGCGTGGGCGCTGAGGATGACCACGTCGTCCTGGGTCAGCTTGATCCACTTGTTCTCGCCCGCGGCCATGAGCGACAGGGCCGACATGGGCTCGCCCTGGGAGCCGGTGGAGATGACGCAGACCTTGCCCGGGGGGAACTGGTCGATCTTCTCGATGTCGACCAGGGACTCGCCGGGGATGTGGAGCAGGCCCATCTCCCGGGTCAGGGCGACGTTCTTCATCATCGACCGGCCCAGGGTGGCGATCGTGCGCCCGTTGGCGATGGCGGCGTCGGCGATCTGCTGGATGCGGTGGATGTGGCTGGCGAAGCAGGCGGTGATGATCCGCTTGCCGGGGTGGGCGGCGAACAGCTGGTTGAGGACGGTGCCCACCGACCGCTCGCTGACCGTGTGACCCGGCTCCTCGGCGTTGGTGGAGTCGGCCAGGAGGAGGCGGATGCCGGGCTCCTTGGCGATGGCGCCGATGCGGGCCAGGTCGGTGACCCGGCCGTCGACCGGGGTCAGGTCGAGCTTGAAGTCGCCCGAGTGCAGGACCACCCCCTGGGGGGTGTGGAAGGCGGTGGCGAAACCGTGGGGCACCGAGTGGGTGACCGGGATGAACTCGCAGTCGAACGGGCCGATCCGCCGCCGCTCGCCGTCGGCCACGGGGATGAGCTCGGTCCGGTCGAGCAGGCCGGCCTCCTCGATCCGGTTCTTGGCCAGCCCCAGGCTGAGGGCCGACCCGTAGATCGGGAACGACAGGTCGCGCAGCAGGAAGGCCAGGGCCCCGATGTGGTCCTCGTGGCCGTGGGTGAGGATGCAGCCCTCCATCCGGTCCTGCTTGCCGTGCAGCCAGGTGAAGTCGGGCAGGACCAGGTCGACGCCGGGCATCTCGGCGTCGGGGAACATGAGGCCGCAGTCGAGCAGCATGATGCGACCGTCGAGTTCGACGCACGCACAGTTGCGGCCGATCTCGCCGAGGCCGCCCAGGAAGGTGATGCGGAGAGGCCCGACATCCGGAGTTCTAGGCATGCAGGTGGGCGTAGACCTCTCTGGCCCGGTCTTCGAGGCCGGCGGGCGCCGGTCCCATGGGCAGGCGGCACTGGCCCACGGCCAGGCCCAGGCTGCGCATCATGGCCTTGGCCGGGATGGGGTTGGGTGCGGCGTCGCCGGTCTCGAACAGGAAGGACTCGAGCAGGCGGGCGTTGACCTCCCGGGCGTGGGCCAGGTCGCCCTTCCCGACCGCGGCCACCATCTCGGCCATCTCCGGACCGGCCCAGTGGGTGGCCACGCCCACCACGCCGACCGCACCCAGGGCGACCAGGGGCAGGGTGTAGTCGTCGTTGCCGCTGTAGACCTCGAACCGGTCGGGGACGGCGGCCAGCAGGCGGGCGGTGGCGGCCACGTCGGCCGCGGCGTCCTTCACCCCGGCCAGGTTGGGGACGTCGAGGGCCAGGCGGACCATCACCTCGTGGGCGATCTTCCGCCCGGAGCGCACCGGGATGTCGTAGAGCAGGACGGGCAGGTCGGTGGCCTGGGCCACGGCCCGGAAGTGGGCCTCCAGCCCGGACTGCGAGGGCCGGTTGTAGTACGGGGTCACGGCCAGCACGCCGGCCGCCCCGCACTGGGCCGCCTGCCTCGTCAGGTGGACGGAGTGGGCGGTGTCGTTGCTGCCCGTGTTGGCGATCACCGGGACGGTCACCGCCTCGGCCACCGCCCGCCACAGGTCGAGCTTCTCGTCGTCGGTGAGGGTCGACCCCTCCCCCGTGGTGCCGGCCAGCACCAGGCCGTCGCTGCCGTGGTCGGCCAGCCAGCGGGCCAGCTCGGCCGCCACGTCGAGGTCCAGCCCGCCCTCCTCGTCGAAGGGCGTGACCATCGCCGTGATGACCGCTCCGAACCTCGCCACAGGGGTGAGCGTACTTCGCCGGTGAGGTGGGCCAGACTGGTCGGCCGTCGGACGGGTTCTTCGCATCGTGCTCGCGCTGGTGGTCGCGCCGCTGGTCATCGTCATGGCGCGGGCCCAGGCCACGGGCACGTCTCTGGCCCCGGTCACCACGACGTCGACGACGACGTCCACGTCCACCTCGACCTCGTCGACCACCACCACGTCGTCCACCACCACGTCGTCCACCACGTCGACGACGACCACCACGGTCGCCCCGCCGGTCCCGACGCCGCCGGCCCTGGCCGCGGCCCTCGACGACCCCCGCTTCGCCGGCACCACCATGACCGCGTCGATCTGGGTGGACGGCGTGGGCGAGGTGGCGTCCCGGAACCCGGACCGGGCCCTGCACCCGGCGTCGAACGAGAAGCTGTTCACCGCCGCCGCCGCCCTGTCCGTGCTGGGCCCGGACGCCACCCTCGACACCCGGGTCCTCCTCACGCCCGGGGGCGACCTGGTCCTGGCCGGAGGCGGCGACCCGGCCCTGGCCTCAGCCGGCCGGCACTCCCTCGACGACCTGGCCGCCCAGATTCGCAGGCGGGGCATCACCTCGGTGGCCGGGGCCCTCGTGGGCGACGAGACCCGCTACGACACCGTCCGCACCGGCCCGGCGTGGGGCCGCAACTACGTGCCCCGTTTCTCGGGGCCGCTGTCCGCCCTGACCGTCGACCGCAACGTGCACCGGTCCGACCCCGGCTTCCTGGATTACCCGCTGCCGGCCAACGTCGAGCTGTTCCGGGACGCCCTGGCCCGCCAGGGGGTCCGCGTGGCGGGGCCGACCGTGGCCGGGCCCACGCCCGCGGGGAGCGAGGTGGTGGCCACCCTCCCCTCCGCCCCGGCCTGGGAGCTGGTGCGGGACATGCTCAGGTTCAGCGACAACATGGCCGCCGAGCTGCTGCTCAAGGAGGTCGGCTACCGGTCGACCGGGACAGGGTCCACCGCGGCCGGGGCGGCCACCGTCGCCCGGGTGGCGACCGAGCTGGGCGTGGCGGTCGAGCCGTCCAGGGGCGACGGGTCGGGCCTCAGCCGCCAGAACGGCCGCGCCGCCCTCGACGTCCGCCGCCTCTTCCAGACCGCCCTCGGCCAGCCGTGGTCCGCCACCTTCCTGGGCAGCCTGCCCCTGGCCGGGCACACGGGCACCCTGGCCTCCCGCTTCCGGGCCACCCCGGCCGAGGGCAACCTCCGGGCCAAGACCGGCTACGTCCCGGGCGTCCACGCCCTGTCCGGCTACGTGACCACCGCGGCCAACCGGCTGGTCATCTTCTCCCTCGTCGTCAACGACACGGGCGGCCGCCTCTCCGTCCGCGACGCCATGGACGACGTGGTCGTCGCCCTGGCCCGCTCGAACTGGTGACGTTTGGTGCGACATACGACACCAGGTGTCACCGGTTCGGCCGGGGGGGTCAGCCCCGGATGCAAGGGCCGGTGTCGACCGCGCCCCCGCGGGGGACGTCGAGCACGGTCTGGAGCTCGCCGCCCGAGAGGGCGTAGGCGGTGGCCGGCTGGTCGGGGGCGATGGCGAAGGCCACCCCCACCACGGTGCCGGTGGTGTCGACGACCGCGCCCCCGGAGTCGCCCGGCTCGAGGTCGGCGGCCAGGACGAGGACCTCGCGGCGGATCGGGCGGCTGCCGTAGAGGTCGAGGCCCCGGGCGTTGATGACGTCCTCGATGCGGGCCGGGCTGATCTCCAGTTCGTCCTGGCCGCCCGGGTGGCCGAAGACCGCGCCGTCGTCGCCCACCTCGCCCTCGCCCACGGGAAGCGGGTCCTGGCCCAGGCCCGGAACGCGGAGGACGGCCAGATCCCGGTTCGGGTCGAACACGACCACCGTGGCCTGCAGGCGCCGGCCGTCGGTGCGGTGGACGTTCGGCCGGTCCACGCCGGCCACCACGTGGGCGTTCGTGACGATGGTCTCGGGGGCGACGGAGAAGCCGCTGCCGGACAGCACCCGCCCGCAGGCGTTGCCGGTGACCCTGACGGTCGACGCCGCCACGCTGGTCCGCACCCCTGGGCGCAGGGCCAGGTCGGCGGGGGGCGGGTTGGTGGAGGGCGACGGGCCCAGGCGGGAGAAGACCTGGGGGAAGTTGGCCTCGGAGACCTGGCGGCGCAGGTCCTGGAGGGCCTGCGGGGTGTCGGGCCCCAGGCGGTCGAGGGCCCGGGCGATGGTCGAGTTGCGAGCCTGCTCCGACACGACGCCGGGCACCTCGGCCAGCACCGGGACCAACAGCCACACCAGCACCAGGGCGCCCAGGATGCCGATGCCCCCGCCGGCCACCCGGTCGAACTGGCGCAGCCCCGTGCCGGGCGGGATGAGGCTGCGGATGCTGGCCCCGGCCACCACCCCCAGGCTGGCGAAGGCGCTGGTGACGACCAGGAAGAGGAGGAGGGCGACCAGCAGGCGGGTCTCGGGAAACCCGGCGTTGAAGTAGTCGAGCACCACCGGGGTGAGGCGCACGGCGGCGTAGATCCCGACGGCCAGGCCGATCCACGACGCCACGCGGGCCAGGAAGCCCATGCGCCACCCGCCCACGGCGGCCGAGGCCACCGCCAGGAGGACCAGGAGGTCGAAGAGGTTCAGGCGGCCAGGCGGGCGGCCCGCACCAGCAGGTCGCCGTAGATGCTCGGGTCATCCTGGAGGATGACGGGGAAGCCCTGGCCGGGCCGGCCCTCCCACCGCATGTCGAGCCCCGGATTGTGGCAGTCCGTGCCGTCGGGCAGGAAGAGGTGGGGGCTGCCCCGCACCTCGCCGCCCTCCACGGCCTGCCGGTTCAGGTCCATGACCGCCCGCCGGGCCCGGCCGTCGTCGAGGGCGGCGGCCAGACGCTCGACGTCGACCTGCGGGCAGCCGGCGGCCACGTCGAGGATCTCCGACCGCAACGAGATGCAGCGGCTCAGGCCGAAGAAGGCGACGCGGAGGGCACGGTCGAGCTGCTCGCTCGCCGGCAGGCCCTGCGCCTTGGCCGCGTGCACCGCCTCCATGGCCGGGAGGGTGGTGACCGGCCACGCCCACTCCTCGCCCTGCCACATCTGCCACCCGGCGGATGGATCCAGCCCGCCCAGGACCGGGACCTCGGCGTCGAGGATCCGCTTCTGGGTGGGCTGGCGGTTGACCAGCTCGAGGGCGAACGGCCGGTGGTCGAGCACGACCTCGTTGTCCAGGCCCATCTCGGCCCGGGTGGACAAAAGGCGGTGGACGGCCAGGTGGGCCCAGGGGCAGCCGGTGTCGGAGTAGACGACGATGGTGCCGGCAGGGACGTCGATCATGCTCGCTTCTTACCCCAATGACCCGCCGATCGGGCACCGTCCGCTAACTTTGCCCCCACCAACAACAGGAGCAACAGAGACCACGTGAGCAGCATCGAGCGGGTGACCGGCCGGCAGATCCTCGATTCCCGGGGCTTCCCCACCGTCGAAGTGGAGGTGCTCCTGGAGAGCGGCGCCCGGGGCCGGGCCGCCGTCCCGTCGGGCAAGAGCACCGGCGCCCACGAGGCGGTCGAGCGCCGCGACGGCGGGTCGGACTGGGGCGGCAAGGGGGTGGCCGGCGCGGTCGGGGCGGTCAACGGCGAGATCGCCGAGGTCCTTTCCGGGTGGGAGGCCCTCGACCAGCGGGGGGTCGACACCCAACTGGTGGCCCTCGACGGCACCGACAACAAGGGCCGGCTGGGGGCCAATGCGGTGCTGGGGGTGTCGCTGGCCGTGGCCCGGGCCGCGGCCGACGAGCTCGACCTGCCCCTCTACCGCCACGTGGGCGGGGTCAACGCCCACGTCCTGCCCGTCCCCATGTTGAACGTGCTGAACGGCGGCGCCCACGCCCCCAACAACCTCGACGTCCAGGAGTTCATGCTGGTGCCGGTCGGCGCCGCCTCCTACCACGAGGGCCTGCGCTGGGGGGTGGAGACCTACCACGCCCTGGCCGGCATCCTGCACGACCGCGGCCTGTCCACCGCGGTGGGCGACGAGGGCGGCTTCGCCCCCGACCTGGCGTCGAACGAGGACGGGGTGCGGGTGCTGGTCGAGGCCATCGAGGCCGCCGGCTATGCGCCGGGCGAGCAGGTGGCGCTGGCCCTCGACGTGGCCGCCACCGAGTTCTACGACGCCGCGGCGGGCACCTACGGGCTGGCGGGCGAGGGCCGCACCCTCGGCTCTGACGAGATGGCGGCCTGGCTGGCCGACCTGGTCGAGCGCCATCCCATCGTCTCCGTGGAGGACGGCATGGCCGAGGACGACTGGGACGGCTGGGCCACCCTGACCCGGGCGGTGGGCGGCCAGGTCCAGCTGGTGGGCGACGACCTCTTCGTCACCACCACCGAGCGCCTCGAGCGGGGCATCACCGGCCGGGTGGCCAACGCCATCCTCGTCAAGCCCAACCAGGTCGGCACCCTCACCGAGACGCTCGACACCGTCGCCCTGGCCGTGCGGTCGGGCTACGGCGCGGTCATGTCCCACCGGTCGGGCGAGACCGAGGACACCACCATCTCCGACCTGGCCGTGGCCACCAACTGCGGGCAGATCAAGACCGGGGCCCCGGCCCGGTCCGAGCGGGTGGCCAAGTACAACCAGCTCCTGCGCATCGAGGGCGACCTGGGCGAGTCGGCCGCCTTCCGCGGCGGCGCGGCCCTGGCCCGCCGGCCCGAGGGGTCGTGAGGTGAGAGGGCGGGCCGGCCCCATCTTCGCCGCCCTGGCCGTGGTCGGGGTGCTGATCCTGGGCGTCTTCCCCACCAAGGCATGGCTCGACCAGCGCCAGCAGCGCAAGGCCCTGGCCGCCCAGCTGGCCACCCTCTCGGCCGAGAACCAGGCCCTGGAGGCCCGGGCCGCCCAACTCCAGACCGACGAGGAGATCGAGCGCCTGGCCCGCCAGTACAACTTGGTCAAGCCGGGAGAGGAGACCTACTTCATCCTCCCCCGCCCCGCCACCCCGGCCGCCCAAGCCGCCCCGGCACCCGAGGCGCCGGAGGCGCCGCCGCCGCCCCCGGCCGAGCGGTCGCAATCCCTGTGGGACCGCATCACCGACCTGTTCTGACCCGGCTCAGCCGGCGGTCAGGTCTCCCAGACGTCGGTGACCCGGATGCCGTCGTCGGTCCTCGTCACCCGGTGGAAGAGGCCCTCCCGGACGCTCCCGGACCGCCGACCCCAGAGCACCACCTTCCACGGCGGCGCGTACGCTCGGCCTCGTGAGCCGGATACGTGTCGGGACGAGTGGGTGGTCGTACCCGGCCTGGGTCGGGCCCTTCTACCCCGAGGGCACGTCGCCCGCCCGCATGCTGGGCGTGTACGCGTCGACCTTCGACACCGTCGAGGCCCACGCCACCTACCGCCGCCTGCCCTCGGCCACGGCCCTCGGCCGCTGGGTCGACACCGTCCCCGCCGGGTTCCGGTTCGCCACCAAGGCCCACATGGGCATCACCCACCGCCGTGACCTCGAGGGCGTGGAGGACCGGGTGGACGCCTTGCTCGCCGCCCTGGCGCCGCTCGGGCCGACGCTGGGGCCCGTCCTGTTCTCCCTCCCCCACCAGCAGCCCGACCTCCACCGGCTCGACCGCATCCTCGCCGCCCTGGCCGGCCGTGCGGTGACCGCGGCCTTCGACCTGGGCCCGGCCTGGGACCGCCCCGACGTCCTCGACCGCCTGGACCGGGCCGGCGCCACGCTGGTCGTCACGGACGGCCCGGCCATTCCCGCGGTGGGGCCGGTGGCGTACGTCCGGCTGCGGGCGGGCGGGTACTCGGCGGCCGAGCTCGACGCCTGGGCCGAGCGGGTGGCCAAGGTGGTGGCCGAGGACCGCGACGCCTACGTCTTCTTCAAGCACGACGACGCCGCCACCGGCCCCCGCCTGGCCCAGGAGCTGCGCGCCCGTGGATGACCGGGAGCGGGTGGCGCTCCTGCTCGGCCGCCCGCCCCAGGGTGCCTTCGAGGTCGTGGTGCGCCGGGCCGACGGGCAGCCGGTGGTGATCCGCAACGCCCCCCTGCTGGCCGACGGCACGCCCATGCCCACCCGCTACTGGCTGGTGGACGAAGACCTGCGGCGGGTGGTCAGCACGCTCGAGGCCTCCGGTGGGGTCCGGGCCGCGGAGGCGGCGGTCGACCCGGCCGAGCTGGCCGCCGCCCACGCCCGCTATGCGGCCGAGCGCGACGCCGCCCTGCCGCCCGGCCACACCGGCCCCCGCCCCTCGGGCGGGGTAGCCGGGACCCGCAAGGGCGTGAAGTGCCTGCACGCCCACTACGCCTGGTACCTGGCCGGGGGCGACGACCCCATCGGCCGGTGGGTGGAGGAGCACCTCACATGACGCACCTGGCCGGGATCGACTGCGGGACCAACTCCACCCGCCTGCTGGTGGCCGACGGTGAAGGCCGGACCCTCGATCGCCTCATGCGCATTACCCGGCTGGGCCAGGGGGTGGACGCCACCGGCCGGCTGGCGCCAGAGGCCATCGACCGCACGGTCACCGTGCTGCGGGAGTACCGGGAGATCATGGACGGCCTGGGCGTGGAGCAGGCGCGGATGACGGCGACGTCGGCGGCCCGCGACGCCTCGAACCGGGAGGACTTCTTCGCCGCGGCCGAGGCGGTGGTCGGTGTGGCTCCCGAACTGCTGGGCGGCGAGGAGGAGGCCCGGCTGTCGTTCCTGGGGGCAACGGCCGAGCTCGGCCCCGACGACGGCCCCTTCCTGGTGGCCGACATAGGGGGCGGCTCGACCGAGTTCGCGGCGGGGATCCCGCCCGAGCCGGACGGGGTCCTCTCGGCCGACATCGGCTGCGTCCGCCTGACCGAGAAGTTCCTCCACTCCGATCCGCCCGCCCCCGAGGAGCTGAGCCAGGCGTTCGACATCGTCCGCGGCCACCTCGACGACGTGGCCCGGGTGATCCCCTCGGTGGCCGACGTGCGCCGGTTCGTCGGCCTGGCCGGCACGGTGACCACCATGGCCGCGGTGGAGCTGGGCCTGCCGGTCTACGACCGGGACCGCATCCACCACTTCGTCCTCACCCGGGCCGCGGCCGAGGACGTCTTCCGCACCCTCGCCACCGAGCGCCGGGCCGACCGCGTCCACAACCCGGGGCTGGAGGAGGCCCGGGCCGACGTGATCGTGGGCGGGGCGGTCATCGTCACCGGGATCCTGCGCTACTTCGAGTTCGACGAGTGCCTGGTCAGCGAGGCCGACATCCTCGACGGACTGGTCCTCAGCCTCCGTGGCCGAACGGGATGACAGGCCTCCGTGGCCGAACGGGATGACAGGCCTCCGTGGCTAGAGTCCCGATCGTGGCCCCGGGCCCGCTTCCCACCCAGCTCCGCGGCAGAAGGGTCCTCCTCCGGCCGCTCGTGCTCAGCGACTTCGACGCGTGGCGGGAGGTCCGCCAGCGCAACCGGGACTGGCTGACCAAGTGGGAGCCGAAGCCGCCCCCGGGCCAGCCCGACGACACCGAGAGCAAGCCGGCGTTCAACGCCCGCTGCGGCGCCCGGGAACGGGAGTGGCAGCTGGGCACCGGCTACGGCTTCGGCATCTTCGTCGACCGCACCCGCCATTCCGCTCAGGGGGCCGCTTGGGCCCTCGCCGGGGAGATCAACCTGTCCGGCGTCCAGCGGGGACCGTTCCAGAACACCTACGTCGGGTACTGGATCGACGAGGCCCAGGCCGGCAACGGCTACGTCCCCGAGTCGCTGGTCACCGTGTCCCGCTTCGCCTTCGAGGACCTGCGCCTGCACCGCATCCAGGTCGCCATCATCCCCCGCAACCGGGCCAGCCGCCGGGTGGTGGAGAAGCTGGGCCTGCGCGACGAGGGCGTGGCCGTGCGCTACCTGGCCATCAACGGCAGGTGGGAGGACCACATCCGCTACGCCATGACCGCCGAGGAGTGGGCCGAGCGGGGCGAGGAACTGGTCGACGAGTGGATCGGCCCCCCGCCCGCTCCCATCGTCCGCCTCCGGAACCGCCCCTCCTCTGCGAACTGGTGACACGGATGGGGGCCATGACCCCCACTTCTGTCACCGGTTCGGGTCAGAGGTAATTGGCCGGGTTCACCGGGTCGCCGTTGACGCGGGTCTCGAAGTGCAGGTGGGGGCCGGTGCAGTCGCCGGTGCAGCCCACCCGGCCGATGGTCTGGCCGGCGGTCACCCGCTGGCCGTCGGAGACGGCCATGGAGGACTGGTGCCCGTACAGGGTGGCCAGCCCCCCGCCGTGGTCGATGATCGTGGCGTTCCCGTAGCCCCCGAACCAGCTGGCGCTGACCACCACCCCGTCGCCGGCGGCCCGGATGGCCGTGCCCGAGGCCGCGCCGTAGTCGATGCCGGTGTGCATCCGGACCGTGCCGTAGATCGGGTGGACGCGGGAGCCGAAGGGCGAGGTGACCGGCGCGCCCGGCACCGGGTGGACGAGCCGGCCCGGCGGCCGTGAGGGGGCGGCCGGCGC
>JBOGIE010000078.1:0-10629 GCA_050742435.1 Acidimicrobiales bacterium
CCGCACGTTCACGCTCAAGGAGCTCGTGCGCCGGGGCGAGGCCGCGGGGCCGCGCCGGCCGGGCGAGGCCCTGTCCGAGTGGCTGGCCCGGGTGGGCCAGGGCCGCCGGGTCGCCGACCTCACCGGCTCGTCGCCCGCGGACGACGTCGCCGACCCCATCGGCGGCCCCCGCTCCGCCTACGAGCGCCTCTCCATGGAGCTCGACGGCCTGCTCGACCGCCTCGTCGCCGTGGCCTTCGCCGGAGCCCTGAGCCCCAGGTGACCAACGATCCGGAGCTCTTCGGGATCCTGGATCGTGAGCTCGAGCGGCAGACCACCACCATCCAGCTCATCGCCTCGGAGAACTTCACGTCGCGTGACGTGATGGCCGCCCAGGGGTCGGTGCTCACCAACAAGTACTCCGAGGGCTACCCCGGCAAGCGGTACTACGGCGGCAACCACGTGGTCGACGAGGCCGAGGAGCTGGCCCGCCAACGGTGCAAGGCCCTGTTCGGGGCCGAGCACGCCAACGTCCAGCCCCACTCGGGCGCCAACGCCAACCTGGCCGCGTACCTGGCCCTGTTCGAGCCGGGCGACACCGTCCTGGGCATGCGCCTCGACCAGGGGGGCCACCTGACCCACGGGTCGCCGGTCAACATCAGCGGCCGGTTCTACCGCTTCGTCTCCTACGGGGTCACCGACAGCGACGAGCGCCTGGACTACGACCAGATCCGCGACCTGGCCCGGGCCGAGCGGCCCAAGGCGCTCGTCGCCGGGGCCACCGCCTACCCCCGGGTCATCGACCCCGAGCCGCTGCGCGACATCTGCGACGAGGTCGGCGCCCTGTTCATCTTCGACGCCGCCCACGTGGCCGGCCTGATCGCCGGTGGCGTCCACCCCAACCCCGTCCCCCTCGCCGACGTCGTCACCTTCACCACCCACAAGACCCTGCGCGGTCCCCGGGCCGGCGCCATCGTGTGCAAGGAGGAGCACGCCAAGGCCATCGACAAGGCGGTGTTCCCCGGGCTGCAGGGCGGGCCGCTGATGCACGTGATCGCGGCCAAGGCGGTGGCCTTCCGCGAGGCGGCCCAGCCCTCCTTCCGCGACTACTCGGCCGCCGTCGTCGCCAACGCCCAGGCCCTGGCCAAGGCGCTGGCCGGCGAAGGCTTCCGCCTGGTGTCGGGCGGCACCGACAACCACCTGATGCTGGTCGACCTGCGGCCCTTCGACGCCGAGCTCACCGGGAAGGTGGCCCAGGACGTCCTCGACCGGGCCGGGATCACCCTGAACAAGAACACCATCCCCAACGACCCCCGGTCGCCCTTCGTCACCAGCGGGCTGCGCATCGGCACGCCGGCGGTCACCACCGCGGGCATGCGGGAGGCCGAGATGGCCGAGATCGCCTCCCTCATCGGCCGGGCCCTCCGCCACCGCGACGACGACACCACCCTCGCCGACATCCGCGACGCTGCCGCCACCCTCTGCTCGAAGTTCCACCCGTACGGGTGATCCGACCTCACCCATCCTTCGAACCGGTGACAGAGATGGGGTTCGACTGCTGATGTGGCGGTACGGCGTGGTCTTCCTGGTTGCCGCCGCCGTCACCTTTGCCCTCACACCTGCGGTCTGGCGGCTCTCCATCCGGTGGGGGGCGGTGGTCAAGCCGGACGAGCGGCGCATCCACGAACGGCCCACGCCCACGCTGGGCGGCGTGGCCATGCTGGCCGCGCTCCTGGTCGCCATGGGCGTGGCCCGGTTCCTGCCCGGGTTCGGGCCGATCTTCGAGTCGTCCGAGCCCTTCGGCCTGGCCCTGGCCGCGGTGGTCATCCTGGCCATCGGCATGCTCGACGACCTGCGGGAAGTGTCGGCCCCGGCCAAGGTGGCCGGCCAGGTGTTCGCCGCCTCGATCCTCGGCCTGGCCGGCGTGGTCATGTTCTACTTCCGGGTCCCGTTCGCCGACTTCTACGTCCTCTCCCCGGACCTGGGCTTCCTCCTCACCGTGCTCTGGGTGGTAGGGATGGCCAACGCCGTCAACCTCATCGACGGGCTCGACGGCCTGGCCGCGGGCGTCGTGGCCATCGCCGCCGGGGCGTTCTTCGTCTACGCCTACCGCCTCCAGGACGTCGGCCTGCTGTCGACGGACAACATGGCGCCGCTCGTGGTGGCCATCACCTGCGGGATGTGCGTGGGCTTCCTGCCCCACAACGTCCACCCGGCCAAGGTCTTCATGGGCGACAGCGGGTCGCTGCTGCTGGGCCTGCTCATGGCCGCCACCACCATCTCGGTGGGCGGGCGCACGGCCGACCAGTTCAGCGGCCAGACCTACTTCTTCTTCGCCCCGCTGGTCATCCCGTTCGTGATCCTCGGCGTGCCGTTCGTCGACACCGCCCTGGCCATCATCCGCCGCGCCCGCCGCCGGTCGTCGCTCTCCCAGGCCGACAAGGAGCACCTCCACCACCGGCTGATGCGCCAGGGCCACGGCCAGACGCGCTCCGTGATCATCCTCTGGGCGTGGACGGCTATCCTCTCCGGCGTCGTCCTCGTGCCCACCTACACCAACCAGGGAAACGCCGTCGTGCCGTTCGCGGTCGCCGGCCTCGCCGTGCTGCTCTACACCCTGTTCCACCCCGGCGTACGGCAGACGGCACGCCAGCTGGAGGAGGAGGATGACTCCTCGGTGTGGCCCAAACCCACGCCGGTCACCGCCTCCGAACCCCCTCCGTCCAGCTTGCAGCGACGGCAGGGTTTCCCGTAGATTGCGCGAACATTCACAAGCGGTGGTTTCACAAGCAAAGGGGACGGGTGGAACTGCGTGAGAAGGTAGCCGGGCTTACCCGTGCCGCCGCCGCGCCACAGAACGATCTGTACAACGGGGCGGGCGAGGGCCTGAACCGGGCGTTCGAGCTGGCCCTCACCCCGGCGATCATCGGCGGCTTCGGCTACCTGCTCGACCGCTGGATCGGCCTGCTCCCGGTGTTCACCATCGTCTTCTTCCTGATCGGGATGGCCGGCGTCATCGCCCGCATGTGGTACGGCTACGACGCCAAGATGAAGGAGCACGAGCAGGCCGGCCCGTGGGCCCGCGCCACCCCCGGGCACGTGGCAGGCAAGCAGGTAGGCCCGTGACCTCCCCGGCCTTCACCGCCGACCACGGCCCGGCGGTCGAGGCCCAGGTGGCGGCCGACATGGCCCGCCGTGCGCTCCCCGCCTACCCCGTCCTGATCGTGCTGGCCGGCCTCTTCTGGGGGGTCGACGGTGCCCTGTCGGCCGCCTTCGCCGTCGCCCTGGCCGTGGCCAACGTGGCGCTGGCCGCCGTCCTTCTCGGGCGAGCCGCCCGCGTCAGCCTGGCTCTGCTCATGGCCGCCGCCCTCGGCGGCTTCCTCCTCCGCCTCGTCCTGCTCACCGCCGCGGTGTGGGCGGTCGCCGACCAGGCATGGGTCGAGATGGTCCCGCTGGGGCTGACCCTGATCGTCACCCACCTGGGCATGCTGATCTGGGAGACCCGCCACGTGTCGGCGTCGCTGGCCTTCCCCGGCCTCAAGCCTCCCGCTCCCGAGCTCACTGGAGGGCGCCGATGAATCCCGTCTCCGTGCTCGCCCAGGCCGAGGAGGGCGGCGGCGGCCTCCACTTCCCGCCCATGTCGGAGCTGGTCGAGTGGCGGGGCATCCTGTTCAAGGACACTCCGTTCGAGGTGAACAAGGTCGTCCTGCTCATGTGGGCGGCCGCCCTCATCGTGTTCCTGATGTTCTGGACCGCCGGTCGCGCCGCGGCCAGCGGGCGCCTGATACCCACGGGAATGCAGACCGTCGTCGAGTCGGGCATCGAGTTCGTCCGCAAAGACATCATCCTGCAGACCATGGGCCCCGCCGGCCTCGGTTGGACGCCCTTCCTCGTGACGATGTTCTTCTTCATCTTCTTCACGAACATCTTCGAGATCGTCCCGGGCATCCAGTTCCCGGTGAACGCCCGCATGGCCCTGCCCGCCTTCCTCGCCCTGCTGGTCTGGGTGATCTTCAACGTGGTGGGCATCCGGGCGCAGGGGGTCCGGGGCTACTTCAAGTCCATGCTGTTCCCGCCCGGCGTCCCCAAGCTCCTGCTCCCCCTGGTGGCCCTGATCGAGTTCATCTCCACCGTCTTCGTGCGGCCCTTCTCCCTGGCCGTCCGACTCTTCGCCAACATGCTGGCCGGCCACCTCCTGCTCGTGACCTTCGCCGTGTTGTGCGCCGCCCTGTGGACGGCCAAGCCGGTGGCGGTCATCCTGCCGCTGCCGATCGCCATGCTGATCCTGCTCACGGCCTTCGAGATCCTCGTCGCCGTCCTGCAGGCGTTCATCTTCACCATTCTCGCCGCCGTCTACATCGGCGGGGCCATGCACCCCGAGCACTAGGAGAGCTCCTTGCTGTCATTGATCAGTTTTCTGGCCCAGGCCGCCGGCGGCGACCCCACCGAGGGCCTGGCCGCCATCGGTGCAGGTATCGGCTATGGCGCCGCTGCTATCGGCCCCGGGATCGGCATCGGCATCGTCGTGGGCAACGCCATCACGGCCATGGCCCGCCAGCCGGAGAGCGCCGGCATGGTGCGTACCACCATGTTCCTCGGCATCGCCTTCACCGAAGCCTTGGCCCTGATCGGTTTCGTGGTCTTCATCCTCATCAAGTTCGCCTAGAGGAGGCGCCATGCTGAACGCGCTGATGGCAGTGGTCTACTTCGCCCAAGAGGCGCCTCCCCCCGAGGAGGAGGCCACCACCAACCCGATCCTCCCGGCCTGGAACGAGGTCATCTGGGGCGCCATCTCCTTCACCGTGCTCTTCGTGCTGATCGCCAAGTACGCCTATCCGGCGGTCAAGAGGGGGATCGACGCCCGGGCCGACAAGATCCGCGGCAGCCTCGACGAAGCCGAGCGCACCCGCGACGAGGCCAACGCCATCCTGGAGCAGTACCGGCGGCAGCTGGCGGACGCCAAGAACGAGTCCTCCCGCATCATCGAGGAGGCCCGCCAGGCCGCCGACAAGCTGCGCCAGGACCTCAAGAAGCAGGCCGAGGCCGAGGTGGCCGAGATCAAGCAGCGGGCCCAGGACGACATCTCGGCCCAGGTCGAGCGGGCCATGGGCGACCTGCGGGCGCGGGTGGCCGACATGACGATCGAGCTCACCGAGAAGGTCGTCCAGCGCAACCTCGACCGTGAGACCAACCTGGCCCTGATCGAGCGGTTCATCGACGAAACCGACAGTGCCGCATGATGAGAGGCCGCTGACGTGCAACCCGAGCAGATCGACGGGTACGCCTCCGCCCTCTTCGAGGTGGCTCGCGCCGAGGGCGCCCAGGAGGTCGTCGAGGAGGAGCTGTTCAAGCTCTCCGACGTGCTGGCCCAGTCCGACGAGCTCCGCGCCACCCTCACCGACCAGAGCATCCCGGCGGAGAAGCGCCAGGAGATCATGCAGGACCTGCTGGGCACGGCCAACGCCACGCCGATCACCACCAACCTGGTGACGTTCGTGGTGGGCGCCGGTCACGCCCGCGACCTCCCCGCCATCATCAAGAAGCTCATCGAGCGGGCCGCCTCCGACCGGAAGCACTCGGTCGCCGAGGTCCGCTCGGCCATTCCCCTCGACGACGACCAGCGCAAGCGCCTGGCTCAGGCGCTGTCCAAGAACCTCGGCCAGGACGTCGAGGTGAAGGTGCACGTCGATCCCTCGGTCCTCGGCGGCCTCTCGGCCCGGGTGGGAGACGTGGTCATAGACGGCACGGTCCGTCACCGTCTCGACCAGTTGAAGGAAACGATCAGATGACCGACGCAGCAGTCCGTGACTCCGGGTTCAACTTCGACCCGGACGACATCACCAACGTCCTGCGCAAGCACCTCGAGAACTTCACCCCCAGCCTCGAGCGCCAGCAGGTCGGCCACATCATCGAGGTCGGCGACGGCATCGCCCGCATCTCCGGGCTGCCCAACACGTCGGTCAACGAGCTGCTCGAGTTCGAGGGCGGCACGCTGGGCCTGGCCCTGAACCTCGACGAGGAGTCAATCGGCGCCGTCGTCCTGGGCGACATGGGCCACATCGAGGACGGCCAGGCGGTGAGCGCCACCGGCCGCATCCTCTCCGTGCCCGTGGGCGACGCCCTGCTCGGCCGGGTGGTCGACCCGCTCGGCCAGCCCCTCGACGGCAAGGGCCCGATCAACACCGAGGAGAACCGTCGCCTCGAGATCCAGGCCCCCGGCGTCATCGACCGCCAGCCGGTGAAGGAGCCACTGCAGACCGGCATCAAGTCGATCGACTCCATGACCCCGGTCGGCCGGGGCCAGCGGGAGCTGATCATCGGCGACCGCAAGACGGGCAAGACCGCCGTCGCCGTCGACACGATCATCAACCAGAAGGGCGAGGGGGTGAAGTGCATCTACGTCGCCGTGGGCCAGAAGAACTCCACGGTGGCGGAGGTGGTCGCCGCTCTCGAGGAGTACGGGGCCATGGAGTACACGGTGGTCGTCAACGCCCCCTCGGGCGAGCCGGCCCCGTTCAAGTACCTCGCCCCCTACGCCGGTGCAGCCATGGGCTCGCACTGGATGGAGCAGGGCGACGCCGCCCTCATCGTCTACGACGACCTGTCCAAGCAGGCCGAGGCCTACCGCCAGCTGTCGCTCCTCCTGCGCCGCCCGCCGGGCCGTGAGGCCTACCCGGGCGACGTCTTCTACCTCCACAGCCGCCTGCTCGAGCGGGCGGCCAAGCTCTCCGACGAGAAGGGCGCGGGGTCGCTGACCGCCCTGCCCATCATCGAGACCAAGGAGGGCGACGTCTCGGCCTACATCCCGACCAACGTCATCTCCATCACCGACGGCCAGATCTACCTGCAGACCGACCTGTTCCGCTCGGGCGTGCGCCCCGCCGTCGACGTGGGCATCTCCGTGTCCCGGGTGGGCGGCAACGCCCAGATCAAGGCCATGAAGTCGGTGGCCGGCACGCTCAAGCTGGACCTGGCCCAGTTCCGCGAGCTCGAGGCCTTCGCCAGCTTCGGCTCCGAGCTCGACAAGCTGTCCCAGGCGCAGCTCGACCGGGGCTACAAGCTCACCGAGCTGCTCAAGCAGGGCCTGCACTCGCCCCTCAAGGTGGAGGAGCAGGTCATCTCCATCTACGCCGGCACCAAGGGCTTCCTCGACGACATCCCCACGTCCGACGTCGGCCGCTTCGAGGCCGAGCTGCTCGAGGAGTTCCGCAGCCGCTACTCCGACCTCCTCAACGAGATCAAGGAGTCGGGCAAGCTGCCCGACGAGGAGAAGCTGAAGTCGGCCATGAAGGAGTTCGCCGAGCGCTTCCAGCCCACCGAGGACAAGGACGAGGACGACAAGAAGTCCGGCGACGACAAGAAGTCCGAGAACGGCGAGGCGAAGAAGTCGAGCGGGGACGAGACCGCCGAGATGGACGCCAAGGCCGAGGAGAAGTAGCCCGTGCCCAGTGGGCAGGAACGCATCCTGCGCCGGCGCATCAAGAGCGTCCAGTCCACCAAGAAGATCACCCGGGCCATGGAGCTGATCGCGGCCAGCCGCATCGTCAAGGCCCAGCAGCGGGTCGAGGCCGCCCGCCCCTATTCGGAGCAGATCACCGCGGTCATGGGCAACCTGGCCGCGGGCGGCGCCGGGCTCGACCATCCCCTGCTCCAGGAGCGCGACCCGATCCGCAAGGTCGGCTTCATCGTCATCAGCGCCGACCGCGGCCTGGCCGGTGCCTACAACTCCACCGTCATCCGCGCCGGTGAACGGGCCCTGCTGGCTCACCAGGACGAGGGGCGCGACTACGAGCTCACCCTCTCCGGGCGCAAGGCCGAGGGCTACTTCCGCTACCGCGGGTACCGGATCGGCGAAGCCTTCTCCGGGTACAGCGAGCAGCCGACCTATGAGGACGCTCGCCGGGTGGCCCGGGCCGCCATGGAGCGCTACGAGCGGGGATCGGGCGAGGAGGGCGGCGTCGACCAGGTGGAGCTGATCTACACCCGGTTCTTCTCCGTCGGCACCCAACGGGTGGTCAACGTCCGCCTGCTCCCTCTGGAGAAGCAGATCATGGAGGACGCGGCCTCGGCGGGCGACGGTCCCCAGGCCGCCTACGAGTTCGAGCCCGAGCCCGGCCAGATCCTCGAGCGCCTGCTGCCCCGCTACGTGGAGGGCCGGGTGTTCGCGGCCATGCTCGACGCCGCGGCCAGCGAGCAGGCCGCCCGGCAGCGGGCCATGAAGGCGGCCACCGACAACGCCGAAGACCTGATGAAGAAGCTGTCCATCGAGGCCAACAAGCTCCGGCAGGCCAGCATCACCACCGAGATCATGGAGATCGTCGGCGGGGCCGAGGCCCTCCGCCTGGCCAAGACCGGCGGGAAGGTCGAGTACTTCCCCGAGACGGTCCTCAGCCGCGACATCCTCGTCGACCACCTCGACCGTTCAGGAGCGTACAGATGAGCAAGCAGACCGAGTCGAGCAACGGGGCCAAGGACGGGCGCATCATCGCCATCGCCGGGCCGGTGGTCGACGTCGAGTTCCCGCCCAACTCCCTGCCCGAGATCAACGACGCGGTCACCATGCACGTCGAGCTCGAGGGCCAGGAGATGGAGATCGTCGCCGAGGTGGCCCAGCACATCGGCGAGAACCGGGTCCGGGCCATCTGCATGAAGCCCACCGACGGGTTGCGCCGGGGCGCACCGGTGAAGAACACCGGCCGGGGCATCACCGTGCCCGTGGGGAACGGCGTGCTCGGCCACGTGTGGAACGTCATCGGCCAGCCCCTCGACGTCGACCCCGAGAAGCTGGGCGACCTGCCCGACCGCTGGGAGATCCACCGCGACGCACCTCTGTTCGCCGACCTCGAGCCCCGGTCGGAGATGTTCGAGACCGGCATCAAGGTCATCGACCTCCTGGCCCCCTACGTGCGGGGCGGCAAGATCGGCCTGTTCGGCGGGGCCGGCGTGGGCAAGACCGTCGTCATCCTGGAGATGATCAACCGGGTGGCCACCCAGCACGGTGGTGTGTCGGTGTTCGCCGGCGTGGGGGAGCGCACCCGTGAGGGCAACGACCTCATCCTGGAGATGAAGGAATCCGGCGTCATGGACAAGGCCGCCCTGGTCTTCGGCCAGATGGACGAGCCCCCGGGCGTGCGCCTGCGGGTGGCCTTGTCCGCGCTCACCATGGCCGAGTACTTCCGGGACGAGGAGGGCCAGGACGTTCTGCTTTTCATCGACAACGTCTTCCGCTTCGTGCAGGCGGGGTCCGAGGTGTCCACCCTGCTCGGCCGCATGCCCTCGGCGGTGGGCTACCAGCCCACCCTGGCCGACGAGATGGGCGAGCTCCAGGAGCGGATCACGTCCACAAAGGGCCGGTCGATCACCTCCGTCCAGGCCGTGTACGTGCCCGCCGACGACTACACCGACCCCGCCCCCTTCACGACCTTCACCCACCTCGACGCCACCACCGAGCTCTCCCGCGACATCGCCTCCCGCGGCATCTACCCGGCCGTGGACCCCCTGGCCTCCACCTCCCGCATCCTCGCCCCCGAAGTCGTGGGCGACCGCCACTACAAGGTCGCCCGCCGCACCCAGGAGGTGCTGCAGCGGTACAAGGAGCTCCAGGACATCATCGCCATCCTCGGCGTGGACGAGCTCTCCGAGGAGGACAAGCTCGTCGTCCAGCGGGCCCGCAAGGTGGAGAAGTTCCTGTCCCAGCCGTTCTTCGTGGGCGAGCAGTTCACGGGCGTGCCGGGCGTGAACGTGCCCATCGAGGAGACCATCGACTCCTTCGAGCAGCTGACCAGCGGGGAGCTCGACGACCTCCCCGAGCAGGCGTTCTTCAACGTCGGTGGGGCCGAAAGCGTGAGGGAGAAGGCCAAGGGGCTGTCCAAGGAAGAGGCCAACGCCTAGATGGCACTGCAGGTCGAGCTGGTCTCGCCCGAGCGCATCCTGTACTCCGGTGAGGCCGAGATGGTGGTGTGCCGGACGGTGACCGGGGGCGAGGTCGCCTTCCTCACCGGCCACGCCCCCTTCCTCGCCGCGCTGGAGCCCGGGGTGGTGCGGGTCAAGACCGACTCGGGCGAAGAGGTGGCCGCCGTCCACGGGGGCTTCGTCGAGGTCCGCGACAACCGGGTCATCATCCTCTCGGACGTGGCCGAGCTGGCCAAGGACATCGACGTCGGCCGGGCCGAGCGGGCCAAGAGCGAGGCCACCGGCGACGACGAGGAAGCCGTCGCCGCCCGCGCCCGGGCCGACGCCCGCCTGAACGCCGCCAAGCGCGCCTCCTAGATCGCTTTGTGTCGGCTGGTGTACCTCAGAGGTACCTGAGCCGACAAAGAGCCCGGTGTCTCACCCGCCTGCCACCCTGGATGGCGTGAAGGCCGTGGATGTGCAACTCAACCGGCTCGCCGCGGGGCAACACTCGCTGGCCCATCGTAAGCAGGCCCTGGACCTCGGCATGACGTCGCGCCAGCTCCACGACAGATTGGAGTCGGGGTTGCTGGTGCCCATGCACCAGGGCGTCTACCGCCTCGCCGGCGCCGCCACAACGAGTGAGCAGGCAGTCCTTGCTGCCTGCATGGCGGCCGGGAACGGAGCGGTGGGGTCTCATCGCAGTGCAGCTGCGCTGTGGGCATTGCGGGGCGTGGAAGCAGCAACGCCGGAGATCAG
>JBOGIE010000079.1:0-10617 GCA_050742435.1 Acidimicrobiales bacterium
CCGGTGCGGGCGGTGGACGACGAGGGCCTGGTCGAGGTCGAACGGTGGTGCGACGTGCTGGTCTTCCAGGGCTGGCTGGTGCACAAGCGGCCTTTCCTGCTCGGGTCGGACAAGGTGCTGGTCGCCGACGTCTACGACCCGCTCCACCTCGAGCAGCTCGAGCAGGGGCGGGACGAGGGCTGGCGGGGCCGGGTGGCGGCCGTCCAGTCGGCCACCGCCGTGCTCAACGAGCAGCTGCTGCGGGGCGACTTCTTCCTGTGCGCGTCCGAGAAGCAGCGGGACTTCTGGCTGGGCCAGCTCTCGGCCCTCGGGCGGGTCAACCCGGTCAACTACGACGCCGACGAGACCCTGCGGGCCCTCATCGACGTGGTCCCCTTCGGGGTGCCCGAGACCCCTCCCGTCCGGGCCCGCCCGGCGATCAAGGGTGTCGTCCCCGGCATCGGCCCCGAGGACAAGGTCCTGCTCTGGGGCGGGGGCATCTACAACTGGTTCGACCCGCTCACCCTCCTGCACGCCGTCGACCGCCTGCGCCGCCGGCGCCCCGAGGTCCGCCTCTTCTTCCTCGGCCTCAAGCACCCCAACCCCGACATCCCGGAGATGCGCATGGCGGTGGCCGCCCGTGAGCTCTCCGACCGCCTGGGCCTCACCGGCACCCACGCCTTCTTCAACGAGGGGTGGGTCGACTACGACGACCGGCAGAACTACCTGCTCGACGCCGACGTCGGCGTGAGCACCCACCTGGACCACGTGGAGACGGCGTTCTCGTTCCGCACCCGCGTCCTCGACTACCTCTGGGCGTCGCTGCCCACGGTGGCCACCGCGGGCGACGCCCTGGCCGACCTGATCGAGGCCCGCCAGCTCGGTCTCACCGTGCCCGCCGGCGACGTCGACGCCCTGGAAGCCGCCCTCGAACGCCTGCTGGCCGACGACGAGCTGCGGGCGGCCATGGCCGTGGGGGCAGGGGCGGTGGCCACGGAGCTGACCTGGCCCAAGGTGCTGGCCCCCCTGGTCGAGTTCTGCCGGTCGCCCCGCCGGGCGCCCGACCTGCTCGACCCCTCGGTGGCGGTCGCCCTGCGCCACGACCTGGCCGAGGTCAAGGAGCGGTGGCGGGGGATCGCCTACGACCTGCGGACGGCTGCCGAGCACCTGCGGGACGGGGGGCCGGGCCTGGCCGCCCGCAAGGCCGCGGGCCGGGTGAGGCGGGTGGCGGTCACGTGGCGCGACCGCGGCCCCGCCTAAGCTGGGCGGCCAGTGAGCGAGCCTCGGACGAGCGAACCAAGAGGCACATGAGCGCCACGGGAGCAGTCGATCTGAGCGCCCGCGAGCCCTCGCAGGCCGCGCCCGACATCTCGGTGGTCATGCCCTGCCTCAATGAGGCGGCCTCGGTCGGGATATGCATCGAAAAGGCGTGGGAGGGCATTCGCAAGACCGGCCTCTCCGGCGAGGTCGTCGTCAGCGACAACGGGTCGAGCGACGGCTCCATCGAGGTGGCCACCAAGGCCGGCGCCCGGGTGGTATGCCAACCGGCCCGGGGCTACGGCAACGCCTACCTCAAGGGCTTCGCCGAGGCCCGCGGCCGCTACATCATCATGGGGGACTCGGACGGCAGCTACGACTTCACCCAGCTCGACCGGCTGATCGAGCCCTTGCGCGGCGGCTCCTACGACTACGTCCTGGGCTCCCGCTTCGCCGGCAAGATCCTGCCGGGCGCCATGCCGTGGACCCACCGCTACATCGGCAACCCGGTGCTGACCGGCGTGCTCAACCGCCTGTTCAAGGTGGACAGCTCCGACGCCCACAGCGGCATGCGGGCCTTCACCGCCGACGCCTACAAGCGCATGGCCCTCCAGTCCCAGGGCATGGAGCTGGCGTCGGAGATCGTGATCAACGCGGCCAAGGCCGGCCTGCGGGGCACCGAGGTGCCGATCACCTACCACCCCCGCGAGGGCGAGTCGAAGCTCAACTCCATGCGGGACGGGTGGCGCCACCTGCGCTTCATGCTCCTGCTCAGCCCCAACTGGCTGTTCGTGGGCCCGGGCATCGCCATGGTCGCCCTGGGCCTGATCGGCCAGGGCCTCCTTCTCCCCGGCCCGCTCAACCTGGGGTTCCACGCCCTCGACGTCCACTTCAGCGTCCTGTTCGCCCTGCTGGCCATCCTCGGCTACCAGACGCTGCTGTTCGGTGTCTTCGCCCGCACGTGCCTCCCGGCCGATCCGGCGCGGGAGGCCGGCCGGTTGGAGCGGTGGTTCGAGCGCAACTTCAGCCTCGAGCGGGGCTTGGTGGGCGGCGCCCTCCTCTTCCTGATCGGCTTCGTCATCGACGCCGCCGTCCTCGTCCACTGGCTCCGGGAAGGGCTGGGGCCCATCAACTCCCTGCGCCCGGCCCTGCTGGCCATGACCCTGATGATGGTGGGCGCCCAGACGGTGTTCGCGGCGTTCTTCCTCAGCCTGTTCCGGATCGACCGGCCCCGTTGACCCGAGGCTAGGGATGAGCCGGCCGGACGCTCTGGTGCGGGAGCAGGCGGCGCCGGCGACGTCCGCCCGCCCGGCGGCCGGGGCCGGGCCGGCCCGCCCGAGTCGCACCCTGGTCATCCTCCCCGCCCTGAACGAGGAGGCGGCGCTGTCCGCCGTGCTCCGTGAGCTGCGCCGGACCCTCCCCGATCTCGACGTGCTGGTGGTGGACGACGGCTCCACCGACGGGACGGCCGCGGTGGCCCGGTCCGAGGGCGTACCCGTGGCCGTCCTGCCCTTCAACCTGGGCGTGGGCGGGGCGCTGCAGACCGGCTTCCGCTACGCCCTGGCCCACGGCTACGAGCGGGCCATCCAGTTCGACGCCGACGGCCAGCACGACCCCACCCAGGTCCCGGCCCTGCTGGCCGCCCTCGACCACGGCGCCGACCTGGTGATCGGGAGCCGCTTCGCCGCCCCCGAGAAAGGATCGGCGTACGACGTGGGCCGCCTCCGCGGCGGTGCCATGGGCATCCTCCGGGTGGCCGTGCGCCTGCTGTCCGGCCGCAGCTTCTCCGACACCTCGTCGGGCTTCCGGGCCTTCTCGGCCCCGCTGCTCGCCTTCTACGCCGCCGAGTACCCCAACGAGTACCTGGGCGACACCGTCGAGGCCCTCCTGCTGGCCTGCCAGGCCGGGTTCCGGGTGGTCGAGGTGCCGGTCAGCATGCGGGTCCGGGCCGCGGGCACCCCGTCGACCCAGAACCTCCGGCTGGCCTACCACTACCTCCGGGCCCTGCTGTCGCTGCTCAGCCGGGCGCCCATCCGCCGCCGGGAGCGGGCCGAGCGGGCCCGCCTCGCTCAGGCGGCGAGAGGACATCGGCCATGAGCACCGCGGCCCACGTCTTCATCCTGGCGCTGACGGTGATCAGCCTGCTGTTCATCGTGCGCATGGTGCGGCGCAACCAGCTCCCGTCCCGCTACGCCCTGCTCTGGCTGTCGATCGGGGCGGTGATCGCCTTCCTGGCCATGTTCCCCCGGGTGCTCGACCGGGTGTCGTCGTGGCTCGGGATCGCCTACGCCCCGGGGACGTTCTTCCTGGGCGCCATCACCCTGCTGTTCCTGATCGTGGTCCATTTCTCCTGGGAGCTGGCCCGGCTCGACGCCCGGACCCGCCTGCTCGCCGAGGAGCTGGCCGTGCTGCGGGCCGACCCACCCCCCGACCGCCCCCGCGGCGCGCCGACCCCGGAGGACCAGCCTGTCGAACCCTGACCCCGAGCACCCGCGGGTACGGGTGGTCGTCGTCAACCACAACGGCGGCGAGCTCACCATCTCCTGTCTCGAGAGCCTGCTGAAGTCGGACTGGCCGGCCGAGGCGCTGGACGTGGTCATGGTCGACAACGCCTCCACCGACGGGGTCGCCGCCCGGGCGCGCGCCGAGCTGCCCTCGGTCCGGGTGATCGAGTCCGGGGCCAACCTGGGCTTCGCCGGCGGCTGCAACCTGGCCCTGGCCGACCTCGACGGGGTCCACTACGTGGCCCTGCTCAACAACGACGCCCAGGTGGATCCCGGGTGGCTGTCGCCGTTGGTGACCGCCCTGGAGTCCGACCCCTCGGTCGGCGCGGCCAGTCCCAAGATCCTGTTCGCCGACCGCTTCGTCGACGTGCGCCTGTCGTCGGAGACGGCGGTGCGGGGCCTGGGCGACCGGCGCCAGCTGGGCGTGCGGCTCTCGGGGGCGACGATCGACGGCCGGGACGCCCGGGGCCGCCTGCAGCTCGTTTCGGGGTTCTGGGGGTTGGAGCACGGGGGCGACGGCGAGGCGGCGTTCGAGTGGACGGACGGCCAGGCCCACGTTCGCGTCCCCGTCGCGCCCCGCGCCGACGGTCTTCCTCACTGCCAGCTCCGACTGGCCGCCGACGAGGAGGGCCGCCCCGTCGTCCTGGAGTCGGGGGAGCTCCGGACCGAGCACCGCCTCGGGCGGGAGCCCCGCTGGTACCCGGTCGCCCTCGGGGGGGAGCCCTTCGACGTCCTCAACAACGTCGGGTCGGTCCTGCTGGCCGACGGCCACGGCGCCGACCGCGGCTACCTGGAGCGCGACGAGGGCCAGTTCGACCAGACGGAGGAGGTCTTCGCCTGGTGCGGCGCGGCGGTGCTCCTCGCCCGGGAGTACCTGGAGCAGGTCGGCCTGTTCGACGACCGGTACTTCCTCTACTACGAGGACTTCGACCTCTCGTGGCGGGGGCGGGCCCAGGGCTGGCGGTACCGGTACGTGCCCGCGTCGGTGGTGCGCCACGTCCACGCCGCCTCGTCGGTCGAGGGCTCGGCCCTCTTCCAGCACTACGACGGGCGCAACCGCCTGCTGACCCTGACCCGCAACGCCCCGGCCTCCCTCGCCCTGCGGGAGGCCGGCCGCCACCTGCTCATCACCGGCTCCTACGCCCGCCGCGACATCCTCGTCCCTCTCGCCCACCGCCGGCCGCCGTCCACCGAAACCGTCCGCCGCCGGCTGCGAGCGTACGGGGCCTACGTGCGCATGCTGCCCGAGGCCTTGGTCCGGCGCCGGGAGCTGGCCGGCCATGGCCGGCTGACCGCCGAGGAGGTGGCGAGGTGGATGGAGCAGCGGTGAGCGGCTAGACCGCTGTTCGTGAAAGCCCTCATCCTGGCCGGAGGCGCGGGCACCCGCCTGCGCCCGATCACCCACACCAGCGCCAAGCAGCTCGTGCCGGTGGCCAACAAGCCCATCCTCTTCTACGGGCTGGAGCAGATGGCCGAGGCCGGCATCGTCGAGGTCGGCATCGTGGTCGGCGACACCGCCGAGGAGATCCGGACCGCGGTGGGCGACGGGTCGACCTGGGGGTTGAAGGTCACCTACATCCCCCAGGAGGCCCCGCTCGGCCTGGCCCACTGCGTGCTGATCGCCCGGGACTTCCTGGCCGAGAACGATTTCGTCATGTACCTGGGCGACAACCTCCTGCGCCAGGGAGTGAAGGGCTTCGTCGAGCGCTTCGAGGACGAGGGCCGGAGCCATGCTGTCGCCCAGATCCTCCTGGCCCGGGTGCCCGACCCCCAGCGGTTCGGCGTGGCCGAGATCGGCCCCGACGGCGGGGTGCTGCGGCTGGTGGAGAAGCCGGCCGACCCCCCCTCGGACCTGGCCCTCGTCGGGGTGTACCTGTTCGACCGCACCATCCACGAGGCCGTCCGGTCGATCGAGCCTTCGGGGCGCGGCGAGCTGGAGATCACCGACGCCATCCAGTGGCTGCTCGACTCCGGCCACCGGGTCCACCACCAGGTGGTGGACGGCTGGTGGATCGACACCGGCAAGCTGGACGCCCTGCTGGAGGGCAACCGCCTCATCCTGGAGATGCTCGACCAGGTGATCGACGGTTCGGTCGACGCCGACTCCAAGGTCGAGGGCCGGGTGGTGGTCGAGGCCGGCGCCGAAGTGATCGCCTCCACCATCCGCGGCCCGGCCATCATCGGCGCCGGCACCCGCATCGAGCACAGCTTCGTCGGGCCCTTCACGTCGATCGCCGAACGCTGCCGGATCCTGCGCTCGGAGGTCGAGCACTCCGTCGTCCTCGCCGACAGCCGCATCGTCGACATCCCCCGGATCGAGGACTCCCTCATCGGCAAGGAGGCGGTCGTCACCCGCTCGGCCCGCCGACCCCGGGCCAACCGCTTCATGCTCGGCGACCACTCCCAGGTCGATCTCACCTAGCGGCTGGGCATTGACATGTGACCGTTTGGTCACATAAGATCGCCGGCGTGGACGAGGTGTTCCGGGCGCTGGCCGACCCCACCCGGCGGGCGCTGCTGGACCAGCTGTTCAAGGAGGACGGGCAGACGCTGGGGGCGCTGGAGTCGCGCTTCGACATGACGCGCTACGGCGTGATGAAGCACCTCAGGCAGCTGGAGGAGGCGGGGCTGGTGGTCACCCGGCGGCGGGGCCGGGAGAAGCTCCACTTCCTCAACCCGGTGCCGATCCGCCTGGTCCACGACCGGTGGGTGAGCAAGTACGCCGAGCCCTGGGCCGCCGCGCTCAGCGACATCAAGCAGAGACTGGAGAGACCGATGGAAAAGGTGTTCGAGATCTACATCCGCACCACGCCCGAGCGGTTGTGGGAGGCCATCACCGACGGGGAGATCCGGCGCAGGTACAACTTCGGCGTCGGCTTCGACGCCAAGCTGGCCGAGGGGGCCCATGTCGAGATGGTCCACCCGAAGGCCGACGGGCCCCTCGGCGAGGGCGACGTCCTGGTGTTCGACCCGCCCCGCAAGCTGGTCCAGACCATGCTGGCCCTCTGGAGCGACGACGCCAAGAGCGAGGGGACCTCGCGGGTCACCTGGGAGATCGAGCCGGTCGGCGACTCGTGCCGCCTGACCCTGACCCACGACGAACTGCGGGAGGGCGCCAGCGAGGAGCTCTACGGGGGCTGGCCGATGATCCTGTCCGGCCTGAAGACGTGGCTGGAGACGGGCGAGGTGCTCACCACCCCCGGCTCGCTGATGTACGGCTGAGGGCCGGCGCCGCGCCCGAGGTCTAGTCGTCGAGGACGAAGGTCACCATGAGGTTGACCTGGTAGCCCACGATGGCCCCGTCGCTGATCTCCACCCGCTGCTCCTTGACCCAGGCGGACGTGAGGTTGCGCAACGTCTGGCTGGCCCGGTCGACGCCGACCTTGATGGCGTCCTCGAAGCTCTCGGACGACCTGGCGCTGATCTCGGTGACCCGTGCGACGCTTCCCATGCGTGTCTCCTCTCCCCGGCCGCTCCCGAACGGCGGGAACCTTACCGGGCAGGCCCGAGCGGCCGGGAGGGGAGATGCGGTCTAGCCGCCGGCGGCGGCCAGCGCCTCGGCCAGGCCCTCGGGGTCGGCCACGGTGACGGTGAGGCCGGGATGCCGCACGCGGCCGGTGGGCTCGATGCCGGCCACCGGCTCCCGGAAACGGACGCACAGGCCGCGACGGGTGTTGGTGGCGAAGGTGAGGCCCCGGTCGGCGAGGGACAGGTGGGCCGGCCCGACGGTCTTGAGCGGGCTGTACGGTCCGGTGACCTCGGTGCCCTCGACGTTGGCGACGTCGGTGGTCACCCGCCACAGGCCGAAACGGGCCACCAGCCGCCCGCCCTCGAGGTCGACACGGGCCGTGCCGGGTGTCACGCCGAAGGGCAGGCCGAAGGCGCGGTGCAGCGGGTCGAAGGAGAAGTCGAAGGTCACCGGGCGGTCCTACCCCTCCGCACCGCCGGCGAACTGACGCAGGGCCGAGATCGACGGGGCGAAGAAGTAGCCGCCGCCGGTCGGAGTGACCCACTCGGACAGGGTGGCGATGCGGGTGGGCGTCCCGCCGGCCTCGTCGGCCCGCAGCTGGGCCGAGCGCTCCCGCGTCGTACCCGGCCCCTGGCCCACCAGCAGGTCGTGGCCGGCGTCGCCTTCGGGCCCGTTGGCCCGGTTCATCCAGTCGGAGTTGAGGACCTCGAACTGGTCTTTGATCGACGTCACGTAGCAGAGGAAGAGCAGGCCCCGGTCGCCGTCGTCACGGGCCTGGGCGGCCGCGGTCGACGGGTAGGGACGGCCCCAGGGGATGCCCCGCCGCTGCACGGCGAAGGTCAGCGTGCGGTCGGGACCGCCCTTGTCGGTCGGCAGGTCGCGGGGGTTCACCTTGCGGACGTGGGCGAAGCTCGGGCAGATGCGGCCGAAACGGTCGCCGGGCGCACCGTTCACCGTGCGCCGTCCGGGGCCGTCGTGCACGACCACCGGCCCGGCCGGGCCGGCGAAGCCGAAGTGGTTGACGGTGAACCGGTCGCCCATGGGGTCGGCGTCGTCGCCCTGCGGGCTGCGGATCAGGGCGGTGCCCTTCGGCCACCGGCCCACCAGCAGGGCGGCCAGCCGCTCGGGAGTCATCGTGTCCAGGCCGCCCTCACGCAGGCGGGCCGCCTCCCGGGCCACGAACGCCCGGAAGGCAGCCACGTCCTGGCCGAGGCGGCGGAACACCAGGAACGAGCCGTTGTCCATCCACTCGTGGCCGCCCCTGCTCACCGGGCCCGGCTCGCACGGGTCGTCGGCCCTTTGGCGCGGGTACCCGAAGACGAACTGGCCCGGCCACACCAGCGGCTGGCCCGGGCGGCCGAACCGCAGCGCCCGCTCGTCGGAGGGGTCGATCGTCCGCCGGGTGAGGTGGTCGTCCTCGGCGTCGCTCAACCGGCCCCGGGCGCCGCTCGACGAGATGCCGTCGCGGAAGCCGAAATGCTCGATCTCCCCCTCGAGCCCGTGGCCTTCCTGCTGGTAGTCGACGGTGAGGCCGAGGGCCTCCGCCTCCTCGCGCACGCCCGCCACCTGGGCCCGCAGCCGGCCGAGATCCTCGCAACCCAGGATCAGCAGCGCCTCGGGCGTGCGCTCGGGCGTGCCGCCCACCACCCAGCGGGACGGATGGCCGGGATGGCTGCGGTCGCGCGGGTCGCCCAGGTTGGACCGCTCGCCCATGCCCTGGCGGAACCGGACGTCGCGGATCCCGTCGACGGCCGGGGCCAGCACGGCCAGGCCCTTGGTGTCGAAGGCCACGTTGACCCAGACCGGGGCGGGCGGCGGGGCGGCGCCGCGGCGGCGGGCCTGGCGGCGCTCCACGCGGAAGCCGTTCACGTCGGCCAGCGTCGCCACGAGGGGCAGGAGGGAGGCCACCCACCGGCGGGCGGCCGCCGCTCGCTCCAGGTCGAACCGGATCCCGAGCAGCACCTGGTGGGGCGTGTTGAACCCGGGCAGCACGTTGCCCTGGATCTCCCCCACGGCAAGGACGGGCTCGGGAGGGCCCTGGCTCAACGGCTCCTGGGTGCGTCGAGGGGCGACCAGGCCGGGGGCGACGGATCGAGCACCTCGGGCGTCTCGGCCAGGGCCAGGGACGGAGGCGCGGGATCGGTGACGCCGGCGACAGTGGTGGGGGCCAGGGCGTCCCAGTCGACGGTGGTGCAGTCGACGTCGGGCTGGACCACGGTGACCACGCCCGGCCGGTCGGGATGGTCACAGCACGTGGTCACGCACGCCTTGCGCCGGGGTGGCGAGGAGCGGATGCGCTTGGCCAGCCCGGTCACGATCATCTGGATCTCGTCGGCGATCTGGCCGCCGAAGGCGATCGGCGTGCCCGCCGCCAGGATGTCCTCGACGGTGAGCCGGCTCCCCGGCGGCGGGGCGAACGTGGCCCGGAGGACGCGCTGGCGCTCGGGGTCGCCCCGGTCGACCCGCCAGGCGCCGGCGACGTCCTCGCCGTCGGGCCCGGAGAAAGCGTCGGTGTTGATCCCGGCGATGTAGAGCCCGACGGGGTTTGCCAGCGAGACGGAGAGCCCGTCCTTCACCATGCCGTTGACCGCGGCGCCGATGCTCGGGTCGCTCGACCGGTTGGGCTCGCCGAAGCCGGAGCAGCAGACGATGGCCTCGGCGTCCTCGACCGGCTTGCCCGCCGCGTTCTTGCGCAGCACCGCGGCCCTCCCGGCCACGGTGAACACGCCCCGCAGGGTGTTGGCCGGGTGGGTCAGGTGCATGGCCCCGTGGGTCGTGGTCCACTTGTTGAACGGGTTGTACGTGCCGGCCCGGCCGTAGATCCCCCACCGGCCGCTGCGGGCGTCGTAGGCGGCCACGTCGTACGGCCAGAGGAGGTCGTCGATGTCCACGCCGGGGTCGACGTGGGTGCGGTACAGGCCGGCCACCAGGTCGAGGTCGCCCTCCACGATGCCGGCCCGTTCGTCATCGGCGGGGAAGAAGGCGGCGGTGCCCATGGCCAGGAACCGCCAGTACTCGGGGCCCTCGGCCGTGAAGGTGACGCGGGCCATCCGGCCCCGGTCGTCGCGGTGGACGAACCACTCGCAGTACTCGTCCTGCTGGCGGTGGAAGACGGGGACCGGCTCGGCCAGCGAGCCGTCGGTGACCCGGCGCAGCGGACGGCCGTCGAACGTCCTGGGCCGCAGCGTCTCCGCCGACCGCCATCGCTCGAGGTCGGGGTCGTCGGCCTCCTCGAACCACCGCTCGACGGCCCGGGGGAAGGCGTCCCACGCCACCGACTGGGTGTCGGCGCCGCCCGGCGACGTGTCGCGCCGGGGGTCGTAGAAGCGCCCGCCCTCGATGCCGTCGTACGCCTCGAACCAGCTCGCCAGGATGGCGTCCCAGCCCCGGGCGAAGGCCTCCCGCTTG
>JBOGIE010000080.1:0-10582 GCA_050742435.1 Acidimicrobiales bacterium
AGCCCGGCCCCCGAGGACGCCGAGGTCGTCTTCGACCTCGACCGGGTGGGCGTCTGGTACGGGTCCTTCCAAGCCGTGCGCGGCGTGTCCCTGAGCCTGAGGAAGGGGCAGATCACCGCGCTCATCGGTCCGTCCGGCTGCGGGAAGACCACCCTGCTGCGGACCCTCAACCGGATGCACGACCTGGTTCCCGGGACCCGGGTGGAGGGCGGGATCCGCTACCACGGCGAGGATCTCTACGGCGCGGACGTGGACCCCGTGGCCGTCCGGCGCCGCATCGGCATGGTGTTCCAGCGCCCCAACCCGTTCCCGAAGTCGATCTACGACAACGTCGCCTACGGGCCCCGCATCGCCAAGCTCACCACCGACCTCGACGGGTGCGTGGAGCAGGCCTTGCGCCGGGCCGCGCTGTGGGACGAGGTGAAGGACCGGCTGCGGTCGCCGGCCACCCAGCTCTCGGGCGGCCAACAGCAGCGGCTGTGCATCGCCCGGGCCATCGCCGCCCAGCCCGACGTGATCCTCATGGACGAGCCGTGCTCGGCCCTTGACCCGATCGCCACCCTGCGGATCGAGGACCTGATGCAGGATCTCAAGGCCGACTACACGATCGTGATCGTCACCCACAACATGCAGGAGGCGGCCCGGGTGAGCGACATGACCGCCTTCTTCACCGCCGAGGTCGACGCCCGGGCCGACCGCCGCACCGGCGTGCTGGTCGAGTTCGACCGCACCGAGAGGATCTTCACCAACCCGGCCGACGACCGGACCGACAGCTACGTGCGCGGGCGCTTCGGCTGAGGCCGGGCCGGCCTAGGGCCGGTGCATGTGCATGCGGACGACGGTGCCGGCCGGCGAGGAGCGGAGCTGCACCAGGTCGCACAGCTGGTTCACCATCCACAGGCCCCGCCCGTTCTCGCGGTCCAGGATCGGGCGGGCCCGCCCGACCAGCGGCTCGCGGATCCATCCGCGGTCGCGGACCTCGCAGACCACGCTGGCATCGGTGGTCCACAGGCGGAGCCGGCCGGCGCCGCCTCCGTGGATGAGGCTGTTGCTCACCACCTCGCTGATGCCCAGCAGGAGGTCGGAGAGGACCGGCGGGGGGAGGGCGGCGCCCGCCTGGTCGGCCACGAAGCGGCGGATGGGCTCCAGCGGGCCGGGGCCGAAGCGCAGCTCCAGCGGGTGGCCGGGCGGCTCGGGCAGCCGGTCGTCGCCGGAACCGGGCCAGTGGTCGCCCTGGTATTCCGGGCTCTCCTCCTTCGCCTGCCCGTCGCCGACGAAGCGGTGGCTGTGGCGTGCCAGCCGGACCACCTCGGGCCTGAGGGACGAGGAGTCGTACGGGCACATGAGGCGCCAGGGCGCCCCGCCGGCGAAGGCCACGTTGAGCAGGGCCTCGTGGCGCTGGCACTCCAGCAGCTCGTCGGGCGTCCGTTCGGCGTAGACCGGCTCGCCGATGCCCCGGGCCGGCCGTGGACCGCCGTGCTCGCCGAGGAAGTCCCGCCACGCAGGGATGATGCGAGCCGGGTTGCGGCCGACCCGCGCCATGTCGGCGAAGGCCACCGCGTCGGCGTCGGGCCCGAGCGCCTCCCGGAGGTGCCGGATCTTCTCGGCGCCCACCACGACAAGGACCGGCTCACCGGCGTCCAGGCCAGCCCGGATGAACGGGACCGTGCCCTGGAGGAACGCCTGCCTACCGGCGTAGAGGAAGGCCTCGTGGCGGAAGGCGGCCAGTGCCGGCTCGGCACCGCGCAGCGTGACGTCGCTCAACGTTCCTCCGGCGCCCCGCTCATGATCTCCGTCACTGTAGGCGCTCTGCGATGAGGCCTTGAACACTGACCGTGACGTGCGCCGGCACCGGCGCCCGGGGTAGAACCCGGGCCATGGCCACCCAGCAGGTGCCCGCGGTGTTCTTCGGCCACGGCAGCCCCATGAACGCCCTGGACCGCAACCGCTACACCGAGGCGTGGCGGGCCTTCGGCGCGTCGATCCCGCCGCCCCGGGCCATCCTCATGGTGTCGGCTCACTGGTACATCAACGCCACCGCGGTGACGGCCATGCCGGCCCCCCGGACGATCCACGACTTCTACGGCTTCCCCGACGAGCTCTTCGCCGTCGACTACCCCGCTCCGGGCGACCCCGAACTGGCCCAGGAGGTGGCCGAGCTGGTCAAGCCGGTCTGGGTGGGCGCCGACCACGACAGCTGGGGGCTGGACCACGGCACGTGGTCGGTCCTCGCCCACGCCTTTCCCGGCGCTGAGGTCCCGGTCGTCCAGCTGGCCGTCAACGCCATGAAGCCGCTGGAGTACCACCTCGACCTGGGCGCGCGCCTGTCCCCCCTGCGCGAGCGGGGGGTCCTCATCGCCGGTAGCGGCAACGTGGTCCACAACCTGGGCCGCATCGACATGGCGCTGGCCGACCGGAGCTTCCCCTGGGCCGAGCGTTTCGGCGAGGCGGCCGGGCGCGTGCTGAGTGAGGCGCCCGACACGGTGGCCGGCCTGGAGCACCACCCCGACTTCCGGGCCGCAGCGCCCACCCCCGACCACTTCATCCCGCTGCTGTACATCGCCGGCGTGGCCGCGGCCGCGGGGAGCGCGGTCGAGGTACTGGTCGACGGGTACGCCTACGGCTCGATATCGATGGCCTCCTACACCGTGGGGAGCGGCGCCCCGGCCGGTGCCGCGGGTGACGTCGGGGCGGCACCGGTCCCAGACCCCTCAGTGGTGCCGGCCGACGCCACCAACATGTGACGGACGCCCTTGCGGCGTCGGCGCTCGGCGACCCAAGGATCCCCTCCGAGCGGGCCGGATGGCAAGGTACCCTTGCAGCGATGGGTCCCGCCACGATCCGGCGCCTCGGCTGTGTGGCGGCCATGGTCCTGCTCGCCGTGGTCTGGTTCCGGCCCACGGTCCCCGGCGGCCCGGTCCACGCCGCCGACCGGCCCCTGATCGGCCAGGCGCCGATCACCACCGGCGCCGAACCGGCCGTCGTCCGGCACAGCCAGGTGGGGTGGTTGCTCCACGGCACCCGCCCGGACCACGGGAAGGGCGGGGTCACCGCCGCCGTGCTCGCCCTGGTCGCCCTTCTGCGGCTGGTGCCATGGGGGCCCTCGGACGGGGTGCGCCGCGCCCCTCCGTCGATCGGCCGCCGCCGCTACGCCATCGCCCTCCGGGCCCCTCCGCTGCCCTCCCGCGCCTGAGCAGTTCGTAGGACGACTCTGCCCGCGGGCGGGGTCGGGGGAGTGCCACCGGTCATTTCATCTCGGTCACGCAGGAGGGATAGGTCCTATGTCCGCACGCCGTTCGTTCCGAAGGCGTCTTCGTTACAAGTTCGACACGCTCTTGGCCCGGGGCACCGTCATGGTGATCCTCTGGCTGGGGCTCATCACCGCCGCGGTGGTGCTCGTCACCGGCACGCTGCTGTCGGCGTTCAACATCGCCGTCCACGGCCACCAGGTCGGGATCATCGAGGGCGTCTGGCAGAACATGCTGCGCAGCTTCGAGCCGGCGGCCATGGAGGCCGACACCGGCTGGCCACTCCGGCTCCAGTCGCTGTTCGTGGTCCTGTTCGGCATCTTCGTGGTCAGCTCCCTGATCGGCCTCATCGCCAGCGGCATCGAGCGACGGGTCGACGAGTTGCGCAAGGGCCGCAGCGAGGTCATCGAGCAGGGCCACGTCCTGATCCTGGGATGGTCGGAGAAGATCTTCCCGGTCATCGCCGAGCTGGTCCTGGCCCACAAGGGCCGCAAGGACAGCGTCATCGTCGTGCTCGCCGACCACGACAAGATCGAGATGGACGACGCCATCCGGGCGCGGGTCCGGCATATGGGAGCGACGCGGGTCGTCTGCCGCCGGGGCGACCCGTCGAACCCGGCCGACGTGGCCATGGTCAGCCCCTATGAGAGCCGGTCGGTGATCGTGCTCGGCAACAACCACATGGACGGCGACGCCCAGGTCATCCGTTCCGTGCTGGCCCTCATGGACGACGAGGAGCGCTTCCCGTCCCTCCGGGTGGTGGCCGATTGCGCCCTGCCCGAGAACGCCAGCGCCCTCCGGGAGGCGACCGCCGGCCAGGCCATCGCCATCGCGTCGTCCGACCTGATCGCCCGGGTCACGGCCCAGGCCTGCCGGAACACAGGGCTCGGCACGGTCTTCCAGGAGATCCTGGATTTCGGCGACGTGGACGTCTACTTCCACAACGACGACCGGCTGGTCGGGAAGCGGTTCGGCGACCTGGTGCTCTCCTACGAGCGGGGGGCCCCGATCGGGATCAGGTACCCCGACGGGGCGGTCAACCTCAACCCGCCGGACGACCACGTCGTAACGAGGGACGACACCCTGGTCATCATCACCGACCACCTGGAGGACGTGGTGCTTCGTCCGGAGCCGGCTCGGCCGGAGCTTCCGGCGCCGGGCCGTGGCGCCGGGGCCATGGCGCCCACGCGGCTCCTGCTCGTCGGATGGAACCCCCTCGCCCCCAAGATCATCAAGGAGCTCGACCGCTGGGTGCCCGAGGGCTCGACGATCCGGGTGCTCATCGACGGCACCCTCGTCGGTGAGTCCGAGGTCATGGTCCAGGATTTGGAGCGGTTGACCCTGTCGGTGACCACGACGTACGCCTCGGCGCCTCACCAGGTGGCCGAGTTGTGCAGGGCCGAGGAGTACGACCGGGTGGTGGTCCTCTGCTACCGCACCCTCCTCTCGGCCGAGGAGGCCGACGCCCGGGCCTTGATGACCCTGCTCCAGCTGCGCCAGTTCCGCAAGGACAACCCTCAGCTCGGGAACCGGATGAGCGTCCTCACCGAGGTGCTCGACATCCGCGACGTCCAGCTGGCCCGGGTGGCGGGCGCCGAGGACTTCATCGTCAGCGAGCGGATCACCGCCCTCATGCTGGCCCAGCTGGCCGAGATCCCGGAGCGGGAGAAGGTCTTCGAGGACCTGTTCGAGACCTGGGGCTCCGAGGTCTGCATGCGGCCCGTCTCTGACTACGCCGTTCCCCAGCCCGGCCTGCCCTACGCCGCCTACGTGGCCGCCGCCCACCGGGAGGGGCACCTGGCCATCGGCTACCGCTCGACCGGCGCCCGGGGCAAGGACCTGGCCGCCGCCATCCACCTCGACCCGGCCAAATCGGCCCCGGTCGACCTCAAGCCCGACGACCGGCTGATCATCGTGGTGAGCCGGGAGCGGGACGCCGCCCTGGCTCCGGCGGCCGAGGCGGCCCGGGCGTTCGAGGGGACGGAGGCGGGCTAGGCGGCGGCGGTCCGGGCCGCGGCCAGTTCGGCGGCGTGGTGCCGGCAGGCTCGCCGTAGCGCCACGCCGCCGAAGATGGCGGCGACGGTGGATGCCGCCAGCACGCCGATCTTGGCCGCGTCCTGCAGGGGCCCGGCGTCGAACGCCAGCTCGGCCACGAACAGCGACACGGTGAACCCGATGCCGGCGACGGCGGCGATGCCGATCATCATCCCCCAGTTGGCGCCCTCGGGCAGCCGGGCGATCCCATACCGGTGCGCCACCCAGGCCGCCCCGGCGATCCCGAGCGTCTTGCCCAGGACGAGGCCGAGCATCACGCCCAGGGACACCGCGGCGGCCCCCGCGGTGTCGAAGGAGTCGGCCTTGATCGACACACCGGCGTTGGCCAGGGCGAAGATCGGCACGATGAGGAAGCTGGACCAGGGATGGAGGATGTGGGCCAGCCGCTCGGCGGGAGACACGGAGTGCCGGGCCAGCTTGGTCATGGTCTCCAGCTCATGGGGCGTCGGCTCGTCGGTGAGGTCCTGCGCCCACTGCCGGGCCACTGCCGCGGGCACGTAGCTGCGCGCCGGTGTCAGCAGCCCGAGGACCACGCCGGAGATGGTGGCGTGGACGCCTGAGGCGTAGGTGACGAGCCACAGGGCGGCGCCGAGGACCACGTAGGGCGCCAGCCACACGACACCGGCCCGGTTGATCAGCACGATGGCGACGACGAGGACCGCGGCGGCGGCGAGGAACTGGAACTGGAGGCCCGAGGAGTAGAAGACGCCGATGACGATGATGGCGCCGATGTCGTCGACGATGGCCAGGGTGAGCAGGAAGAGCTTGAGCGACGCCGGGACCCCCTTGCCGAGCAGGGTGACCACGCCCACGGCGAAGGCGATGTCGGTGGCCATGGGGATCCCCCAACCCTTGGCGCCGTCGCCCCCGGCGTTGACCAAGAGGTAGAGCAGGGCGGGGACCACCATGCCCCCGAGGGCGGCGACGGCCGGCATGGCCGCCGTCTTGGGGTCGTGGAGCTTGCCGACGACCAGCTCCCGCTTGATCTCCAGGCCCACCACGAAGAAGAAGACGACCATGAGGGCGTCGTTCACCCAGTGGTGCAGGTCCCCCTCCAGCACGTAGCGGCCGAAGTTCACGTTGATGTCCGTGTGCCACAGCGAGTTGTAGGAGGCGCTCCACGGCGAGTTGGCCCAGATCAAGGCGATGACGGCGCCGATCAGGAGGAGGATCCCGCTCGACGCCTCGGTGTCGAGGAACCGCCGCACCGGCTTGGGAAGCCCCCGCCCGGGAAGCGGGGCGACATGCTCGACCCGTTCAGTCTGTACAGCCACGCGCGAGATCTCCTGTGGTTGACCTGTTCAGTTCGCCGACCAGGCTTTCCGGCCCTTCGCCACGCCTCTGTGGCCGGGCCAGTGTGCCACCCGCGCCCGGCTTAGGCGAGAGCGCTCAGGAGATCGGCAGGGTGGGGCTCAGGTGGTGGCGTAGGCCAGGTCGCGGGTGAGGTTCTCGCCGCTGGCGGGGTCGAAGAGGTGCATCCGGCTGGAGTCGAACCACAGTTCGGCCTCCTCGCCGTCCTTGATCCGGCTGGCGGTGTCGATGGAGACGACCAGCTGGGTCCGCAGCGACTCGCTGTCCAGCTCCCGAGCCAGGCTCTTGAGCCGGTCCTGCACCTCGGCCGGCGCCTCGAAGGGGATGTAGGCGAACAGCTCGTTGCCCAGCCACTCGGTGACGTCGACGTGGGCCTTGAACGTCACCCCCCGACCCTTCTCATCGGCATCCAGCAGGGCGGCGTCCTCGAAGTGGTCGGGGCGGATCCCGGCGATCAGCAGGTTGCGGCCGCTGATGCGCTCGCACACCTCCTGGGGAAGCTCGACCCGGGCGAACGGGAGGGCGACGGCGTCCTCCTCCACCGCGGCCGGGACGAAGTTCATGGGCGGGGACCCGATGAACCCGGCCACGAACAGGTTCACCGGGCGCTCGTAGAGCTCCCGCGGTGTGGCCACCTGCTGGAGCTCGCCCTTGCGCAGCACGGCCACCCGGTCGCCCAGGGTCATGGCCTCGGTCTGGTCGTGGGTGACGTAGACGGTGGTGATCCCCAGGCGGCGCTGGAGCCGGGAGATCTCGGTGCGCATCTGGCCCCGCAGCTTGGCGTCGAGGTTGGAGAGGGGCTCGTCGAAGAGGAAGGCCTTGGCCTGGCGCACGATGGCCCGCCCCATGGCCACCCGCTGGCGCTGGCCGCCCGACAGCTGGCTGGGCTTGCGCTGGAGGTGGTCGGTCAGCTCGAGGGTCTTGGCCGCCTCCTCGACCTTCGTGCGGATCTCGTCGTCCCCGAGCTTCTGCAGGCGCAGGGGGAAGGCGATGTTCTCGTAGACGCTCAGGTGCGGGTACAGGGCGTAGTTCTGGAACACCATGGCCAGGTTCCGCTCGCGGGGCGCCTTCTCGTTCATGCGATCGTCGCCGATCAGCAGCTCGCCCGAGGTGATGTCCTCCAGGCCGGCGATCATGCGCAGGACGGTGGACTTCCCGCACCCGGACGGGCCGACGAGGATCATGAACTCGCCGTCGCCGATGTCGAGGCTGACGTCCTTGACCGCCTGGAACCCGTCGCCGTAGGTCTTGACCATGTTCTGCAGGGTGATCGCTGCCAATGGGGCCTCCCTCAGCCCTTGACCGCGCCGGCGGTGAGCCCGGACACGATGCGCTTCTGGAAGAACAGGACGATGATCACGACCGGGATGGTGACGATCACCGACGCCGCCGAGATGGCCGCCGCCGGGCGCTGGAACTGCGACTCGCCGGTGAAGAAGGCCAGGGCGGCGGGCACCGGCCGGGCGGAGTTGGTGGACGTGAGCGAGATGGCGAAGACGAAGTCGTTCCAGGCGAAGAAGAAGGCCAGGATGGCGGCGGTGAACACACCGGGCGCAGCCAGGGGGACGATCACCTTCCGGAACGCCTGCCACGGCGTGGCCCCGTCGACCTGGGCGGCCTGCTCCATCTCCCAGGGAATCTGGCGGAAGAAGGCGGAGAGGGTCCATATCGACAGCGGGAGGGTGAACGACATGTACGGGATGATGAGGCCCAGCCACGTGTCGTAGAGGCCGACCGAGCGCCAGATGTCGAACAGGGGGCCGACCAGCGACACCGCCGGGAACATGGCGATGGCCAGGGCCAGCGACAGGATCAGCTTCTTCCCGGGGAACTCGAGGCGGGCGATGGCGTAGGCGGCGACGGTGGCGATCATCACCGAGAGCACGGTGGCGATCAGGGAGATGACGATGGAGTTGCGCAGGGCGCTGGTGAACAGCGGGGTGTCGAAGACGGTGCGGTAGTTGTCGAGCGTCCAGGTGTCGGGAAGGAACTTCTGGTTGTTGATGGTGGCTTCGGGCTTGAACGACAGCGACACGATCCACAGCACCGGGAACAGCGTCCAGAGGATGACGAGTCCGGGCCCCGCGTAGGTGCCCAGCCGTCCGACGAGCGAGCGCTGGTTCACTGGCCGCGCACCGAGCTCAGGTCCACTTTGAACCCCTTGATGAAGAGGGCGGCGATGGCCACCACGCTCAGGAACAACAGCACAGAGACCGCCGAGCCGAGGCCCAGGGCGGTGCGGCTGATCATCTGGCGGTAGGCTAGGAACGACACCGTCTCGGTCTGCTGCGCACCCGCGGTCATGATGAAGACGTTGTCGAACACCCGGTAGGCGTCGAGGGTGCGGAAGAGGACGGCCACCATGATGGCGCCCTTCATGTTGGGCAGGGTGACCCTGATGAGCCGCTGCCGCCACGTCGCCCCGTCGACCTTGGCTGCCTCCTGGAGCTCCTCGGGCACCTGGGCCAGGCCGGCCAGCAGGAGGAGCGACATGAACGGCGTGGTCTTCCAGATCTCCGACAGGCAGATGACGAACAGGGACGACCATCGCTCGCCGAACCACGAGAAGTCGCCCAGGTTGAACCAGTTGTTGATGAAGCCGGTGTCGAGGTCGAAGGCGTACTGCCAGGCGAAGGCGGAGACGACGGTGATGATCCCGTAGGGGATGAGGATCGACGTGCGCACCACCCGGCGGGCGAACAGCGCCCGGTGCATCACCATGGCGAAGGCGAAGCCGATCACCAGCTCGACCACCACGGTGATGACGGTGATCATGACCGTGGTGAAGACGTCCTGCCACCACAGGGAGTCGGTCAGGACAACGCCGTAGTTGCGCAACCCGACGAACTCCCGGGCGTCGGCGTCGGTGAGGCGGTAGCTGAACAGCGAGAGGTACAGGGCGTTCAGCATGGGATAGGCGGTCACGGCCAGCATGACGAGGACCGCCGGGGCGGCCAGGCGCAGGCCGAGCCGGCGCTCGGTGCGGTCGCGGTCGGTGGTGGGGATGCCGACGGCGGGAGCCGCGGTGGCGGTATTGGTCACAGCAGGACCTTGTCGTGCAGCACGTCGACGATGAGCTTTGCCGCTTGTCCCGGCGTGCGGGCCGGGTTCACCGACGCCGGCGGGTGGAAGCTGCGCTGCACCGCGGTGCTGACGTCGGTGTAGTACGGCGTCGTCGGGCGGGGGGCGGCCGCGTCGATCGACGCCCGGATGTCATCCGCCATCGGAAAGACGGCCCGGACCTCCGGGTTGTCGTACACCGCGGCCCGGGCGCCGGGGTTCTTCGACTTCAGCATGTACTGGATCTGGCTCTCCTGGGAGGCGATGCAGCGGACGGCCTGGACGGCGTGGTCCTTGTGCTTGCTGAAGGCGCCGATGCCCAGGTTGATCCCGCCCAGCGGCGGCCGGCTCGGCGAGGCTGCGTCGGCCCGGGGATAGCGGGCCCAGCCGATGTCGTCGAGCACCGACTGCGGGAGTGACCCGGCGGCGACCGCCTCCTGGGCGGCGCCGTAGACGTAGGCCCAGTTGACCATGAAGCCACCACGGTCGCCCTGGAACGTGGCCCGGGCCGCCTCTTCGTCGGTGGTCGACAGGGCGGGATCGGCGGCCGGGGACTGAGCCAGCTTGAGGATGATCTCGGCCGCCCGCCGGCCGGCGGGGGAGTCGATGGCCGGCCGCACGTCCTTGCCCGCCTCGGGGTTCTCGAGGATCGTGCCCCCGGCCGAGGACACCAGGGCGCTGATCCAGACCATGTAGCCCTCGTACAGGTTGGCCTGGACCCCTACCGTGTCTCCCGACGCCGAGGCCACGTCGATGATCCGGTCCCACGTGACGGGGTCTCGGGCGGGGTCGATGCCCGCCTGCTGGGCCACCGACCGGCGGAACCAGAGCAGCTGGGTGTTGGCCCAGAACGGGGCGGCGACCAGCTCGCCGTCCCAGGTGGACGACTCGATCGGCCCGGAGAGGAC